>NZ_DJBE01000026.1:0-48433 GCF_002429925.1 Acinetobacter sp. UBA5984 | reverse complement strand
GAAACTCGTCTGTTCGACCCTGTGAAGATGGAAACCCGTTCAATGCGTTCTAAAGAAGAAGCGAACGACTACCGCTACTTCCCGGACCCTGACTTGTTGCCTGTGGTGATTCCAGATGCGCAAATCGAAGCGATTAAAGCGCAAATGCCTGAACTTCCTGCTGCACGTCGTGCGCGTTTCGTAGCTGACTTTGGCGTGACTGAGTATGATGCTCACGTACTGACACTGACTCGTGAAATGTCAGAGTTTTACGAAGATGTGGTGAAAGCTGCTGGCGGCGCTGCACAAGGTAAAATTGCTGCAAACTGGGTCATGGGTGAATTCTCAGGTGCTTTAAACAAAGCTGGCCTAGACCTTGCTGACTCTCCTGTGTCGAGTGAGAAACTGGGTGGCATGATCGCACGTATTGTTGATAACACCATTAGCGGCAAGATCGCGAAACAGGTGTTCGGCTTTATGTGGGAAGAAGGCAAAACTGCGGACGACATTATTGCTGAGAAAGGCTTGAAACAGGAAACTGATACAGGCGCGATTGAAGCAATCATTAAGGAAGTACTTGCTGCTAACGAGAAGATGGTTGAAGAGTATAAATCTGGTAAAGAGAAAGCTTTCAACGGTCTTGTTGGTCAGGTGATGAAAGCATCACGTGGTAAGGCGAACCCTGCTCAAGTGAATGAGTTGATGAAGAAATTGATTGGTTAATCTGATCATTTTGGAAAAAAGAAAACCCGCGAAAGCGGGTTTTCTTTTTATTTATCACTTATAATTAAGGGGCTTTAATTGCCCCTCAATTTTTGGACAAAAAGAATAATGTATAGATCTTTAAGATATATTTTTTGGATTATAAGTATTCTATTTTTCTTATTTTTTATTTATCAACTCTCAAAATACAATTTTAACCTAATTTGCTTTTTTGAAAAAAAATATCAATATATCGCCTATATATTTGGTGCTATTGGTGGACTTTTTGCCATCGAAAACTTTTATAGAAAAGAGGGACTTTCAATATTAGGTAATCTATCTACAACTCAATTTTTTGGTAATCTTGAAGATAATTTTGATACATCATTTATTGATTTAACTTTAATAAATAGAAAAGATAAGCCAGTAATTATATTTGATGTATATGTAAAAATTGGGTCAAATACATATATTCATTTAAAAAATGCAACCAAAGAAAACCCCATTATTATAAAGGGATATGAATATTATTATGAAAAATTTAATCCAGCTTATTTTTATTCAAATGGACCTAATGCATACTCATTAAAACTAAGTAAAATACTACATACTTTCTCTATCTTTCTTCATACATCTGAAGGTATGTATCGAGTTAAAACGTTAACTCCCCATAATCAATTTTATAGTTCTTATACTAGGTTATTGAAACCGGCTAGATTAGAATATGAGAACAAGAGTGTACCGATAGATACAGCTTTTATTCTTCAATTTTATGATTTAAAAGATAAAATACATACTATATTTATAAAAAGACATGCTACTTACTTAAAAATTGAAAAGTACAAAATAGAATGGTCTCATCCCTTAAATATTTTAGATTTAGAACAAAAAATAGATTTAGGTATACAATCAGGTCTGTTACCCATTAAAAATTTTAAAATCATTGATTTTAGAGTGGAATTAAGTCGGATGAAGAAAAAATTTATCCAATTTGATGAAGGCTATAATTTACTAAAAATACAAAATAAGATTGAAAAGGGCGATAGAAAAAAAATGGTATTTTTATATTTGAAAGATCGAGTTAGAAAAACCAATTCCAACCTTAAAAAGTATATTCAACTTTCAAAATCATTCTTTATACATGACTAGTACCCTCATCCCCCGCCTTCTCCCAGTGGGAGAAGGAGCTTTCATTGTGTATCTAATACTGTTATGAATTTTATAATGAATGTTCCCTCTCCTTTTAGGAGAGGGTTAGAGAGAGGTAAAACATTTAATGTTCAGAATTTTAAATATAGAATCAAGCAAACACTTCACATTAAAAACAACATGACCATCGAAAAAGTATCATCGATTGCCAAACTTGAAGACTTAGGACATATTCAACTTTCAATGTTTTTTTAGGCGTGACTAGAGCCCTCATCCCGACCCTCTCCCACAGGGAGAGGGAGAAATCATTACTGATTAAATGACACTATAAATTTAATATTGGAAGTTCCCTCACCTTCTAGGAGAGGGCTAGGGAGAGGATTTAAAACATGCTATAAAATCAAAAACAAACCGATAAAAACAAAAAAATGTCAAATTACATTATTTTACTTAGCATTATCCTGATCATTCTTATCTTCATCATTGGCGCATATCAGTCAAAAAGACGTAAATCTATCAAACCACGTACACTCACAACCAGAGAAAGCAAAATTGCCAACCTTTCCGATGGTATCGAGCTAATTTTCACGCCCATTTTCTGGATCATTAAACTCATGATCGGGATATTCAAATCATAAAGCGGTTGTTAACGATTTTTTTGAATTTAATCATAAAATCGTGTCTGTCCCATATTGAAAATCACTCAACAGGAATACAATCTGCACATTCTCCCATCCCGCCCTTATCATGTCGAAAAACCTCGCTACGCTGATTGGCTTAAGTGCTATTTTACAGTGGTCATCTATCGTGGGATTGCTCAAAAAAATCAGTTTTAGTATTGGACCTGATCTTGCTGTACTGATGATGTATAGCTTAAGCACCCTGCTCTTACTGGCTGTTTTTGGCGTTCCCAAACTCAAAACCATACCCAAGTTTTATCTGCTGAGTGCAGCTGCATTATTTCTGGTGTATGAAATCTGCTTTGCCTATGCCGTAGCACTCGCACAAACTGCACAGCAAGCCATTGAAATTAGTCTGGTGAATTATTTGTGGCCGAGTATGACCATTGCCATGCTGATTTTATTTCATGAACTAAAATTTCATAGCTTGGTGGTGGTGGGGCTCAGTATTAGTCTGGCAGGTATTTTCTATATCCAGACGGGTAACGGCGATATTCATTTAGCAACCGTCATTCATAACATGCAAGCCAATCCGACCAGTTACATATTGGCATTTATTGGAGCGAGTTTATGGTCGCTGTATTGTGTATTTACCAAAAAATATAGCCAAGGACATAACCCGATCGTGTTCTTTTTCGCGATGGTAAGTGTGGTTCTCTGGAGCAAGACGCTGCTGTTAGATCACGAACAACTGCCACAACTTCTTAATATTGACTTGAATATTATGCTGTATATGTTGCTGGTTTCAATCATGACTGGTTTAGGTTATGCAGCCTGGAATATCGGGATTAACCAGGGCAATATCGCGATGCTGGTTGCTTTATCATATTTTAGCCCGATCTTTTCGTCTGTCATTTCGATGTGGGTACTGAATACCAGTCTATCCCATACTTTTTGGATCGGTACGATGATGGTTACCTTAGGTTCATTTATTTGTTGGCTGTCGACCAACTGGAATGAAATTCGGGACCGACTGTTTCCAGGCAAGCTCTACAAAACTTAAACCACGTTTTTGCGGTTTAAGTTTGGCTGCATCTGCAATCCATTAACGGGTGATGCCTAGTTTATTCCACACATCAGGGGTCAAAAACGTCGTGACCAGTTTGCTCATATCGATATATTTGAGTACACCATTCAGCTGACTTTTGATTTCCGGATTTTTCAGTATTTCCTCACCTGTGACCTGCCCAAGCTCCTGGAAACTTTCGCCCACTGCTTGTACTCCTTCAGCCTGAATGACCGCTTTGGTTTGGGTTGGACACTGCTCAACCAGAATCCGCTGTAAAACTGTCGCTAAATTTCTGTCGAGTGTTTCCTTTTGAGTTGCGGTTACATTGCTAAAAGCTTTCAGATCGGGATGATTACCCAATGCCACAAAGGTCCATTGCAAGACTGTGGTTTTATCAGTGGCTGTCGTGGATTTCATCAAACAGTCACTAAGCTGATCAACCGTTGGACCGGCTGTCACAATCTGAGTTGTACCCAGCAATGCTGTGGTCATGAAGACTGCCCGAAGACCCGATAAAGCTTTGAACCCCATATTCCTTTCCTTTTTTACCCGTTCAAACTGCTTGAACAATGCAGTTTCTTTGTAGCATGTAAAAGGTTGGAAAACCTGTAGAACTCTGTAACCTGAGAGATAAAAAAAGTCCCGACATCAGTCAGGATTTTTGGAATCGAATAAGGAAATCAGACTTACCAGATTTTTACCCGTTTATCTTCTTCCAGATACATTGGATCTTCTTGCTTGACGCTAAAAGCTTCATAGAAAGGTTTCTGGTTAAGTAAGGTGGCACGGCCACGAATGGCTGCTGGTGAATGCGGGTCTGTTTTTAACAGCTGCAATGCCAGTTCCGGACGAACTTTGGCACGCCATGCCTGTGTCCAACCAATATAGAAACGCTGATCTCCGGTATATCCATCAATGACGGGTGCAGACTTGCCATTAAGAGACAATTTATAAGCTTCATAGGCGATCGCCAGACCTGAGTTATCGGCAATATTTTCACCCAAGGTCAGTTCACCATTGACGTGATAGCCCGGTATCGCTTCATAAGCATTGTATTGCTCAACCAGAGCTTTGGTTTTTTCCTTGAATTTTTTATCGTCTTCTTCAGTCCACCAGTTTTTCATGTTGCCATCTGCATCAAAGCGGCTGCCCTGATCATCAAAGCCATGACTGATTTCATGTCCAATTACTGCCCCGATTGCGCCATAGTTCACGGCATCATCGGCATTCATATCAAAGAATGGCGGCTGTAAAATCGCAGCAGGGAAAACAATTTCATTGCCCATCGGGTTGTAGTAAGCATTTACCGTTTGCGGCAGCATATGCCATTCTTCACGGTCAACCGGTTTGCCCAGTTTATCCAGCGCGATGTCATAATTGAAACTGTTGGTACGACGCAGATTTCCAATCAGGTCGCCATCTTTAATTTCCAGCTTGCTGTAGTCACGCCATTTATTTGGATAGCCAATTTTCACTCTAAAGTTTTTCAGCTTACGGTGTGCCTGTGCTTTGGTTTCCGCGCCCATCCAGTCCAGTTTTTCCAGATTCTGTTCAAATGCCAGCATCAGGTTCTCTACCAGTTTTTCCATGCGCTGTTTCTGTTCAGGCTGGAAATGTTTTGCGACATAGACTTGTGCCAGACTTTCACCGAGTACCGCATTGGTCATATCAACCCCACGTTTCCAGCGTGCCCGTTGCTCGGTCACACCGCGTAAGGTTTTGCTGTACATTTCAAAGTTTGCATCAGCAAATTCCTGGCTCAAGTAAGGTGCAGCACCATCAATCAGATGGAATTTGAAATAGGTTTGCCATACATCGAGGGGTGTGCTGCTTAAAATCTTGTTTAAATCTTCAAAATAACTTTTTTGCGCCACAATCACGGTTTTGGTTTTTTTGTCTAAACCCGTCGCTTTAAAATAGGTTTTCCAGTCAAATTCTGGCACCAGGCTTTTGACGTCTTTTAATGTATAGACGTTATACATTTTTTCGAGATTACGGTTCTGCACGTTATCCCACTGAATTTTGGCAATTTCAGTTTCTAACTTCAGAATAGATTGTGCATGTGCAGCCGCTTCTGCCTCTGTTTCACCCGATAGCGTCAACAGCTTAGCAATGTGTTTAACATAAGTTTCACGGGCACTTTTCAGTTTTTCATCGTCTTTTAAATAGTAGTCACGATCCGGTAAACCTAAACCACTTTGACCCAAAAACACCGCCATTTGATCAGACTTTTTCAAGTCAGGCATCACGCCAAATTCAAAAGGCGTGCTGACACGGTTTTTTGCATAGTCTGCAAGCAACAAAGTAAAATCTTTCTTGCTTTTCATGGCCTCAATTTTGGCTAGATCTGCTTTGAGCGGCTGGATACCTTTTGCATTTAAAGTTTCCGTGTCCATAAAGCTGGCATACAAGCTCCCCACTTTCTGCTCATTGCTGCCATATTCCGATTTGGTTTTCGCCAGCTCTTCTACAATGTCATGTAATTGCTGGGTCGAATTTTCACGCAAAATTGTGAATGCACCCCAGTTTGGCATATCAGCCGGAATTTCCGCATGCTCTAACCAGTGCCCGTTTACATGCTGATAGAAGTCCTGTTGTGGTGCGATTTTTTTATCAAAATGTTGAAGATGAATCCCCGAGCCAAGTGCTGCAATAGCGGTTTGATCTGAAGCATAATTTGCAGAGGAAACGGCTAATAAAGCACTTACCAATGCGGTTTTTAGAAAAATTTTCAAAGCTTGCTATCCTCGCGCTTCATTGCGCTGTTAAATTTAAATATCTGTGTTGATCTTATCATCAATCACTTAATTCTTTATAAGCAGCATATATGCCAATTTTTAAACTGGTCTTGGCTCTGCCTGCTGGTCGTTTAGATAAAAAAATAGGCCTGTCTCTTTTCAGATAAACAGACCTGTTTTTTAAAACCTGTTACCAGATGGAGATTCGTTTTTCAGGTGATAAATACATCTTGTCCCCTTCTTTAATCTCAAAAGCTCCATAGAAACTTTGCTGATTACGGACAGCGCCATTGCCACGTACATGACCTGGTGCATGGCTGGCAAGGTTTAGGCTATTTAACAGATATTCAGGATTACTTTTACTACGCCAGACTTGTGCCCAGCCTATATAAAAACGCTGATCTCCACTAAAGCCATCAATGACAGGTGCTGGCTGACCCTTGAGCGATAACTTGTAAGCCATATGAGCGATCCCTAAGCCCAAGTTGTCAGAGATATTTTCACTTTTATTTAATTCCGCATTCACCTTATGCCCTGGGAGAGCTTCGTATTGTTTATATTGCTCGACTAAGGCTTTGGTGCGTTCATTGAACTTTTTACGGTCGTGCTCGCTCCAGGTTTCTTCACCCTTGCCTTTGGCATCAAAGCGGCTTCCTCTATCGTCAAAACCGTGGCTAATTTCATGTGCGATAACAGCCCCTATAGCACCATAATTCACTGCAGGATCATGACTATCATCATAATAAAATGGCGCCTGCCAGATGGCCGCAGGTAATACGATTTCATTGAGCTTGACGTTATAGTAAGCATTGGCTGTTTGTGGCGACATGTGCCAGGCTTCTGGATCAATCGGCTCTCCCACCTGATCCAGTTCACGCTGGTAATTGAACAGCCGGGTCCGCTGAATATTACCAATCAGATCATCTTTACGAATCTCTAGGGCTGAATAATCTCGCCATGTTTTCGGATAGCCTATTTTGATATTGATGCTATCCAGTTTATGCCGCACTTGTTTTTTGGTATCCGAACCCATCCAGTCTGCCTGATCCAGTTTCAGATGAAAGGCTTTACGGACGTTTTCTACCATTTCCAGCATGGCCGGGCGCTGGCTTTCATTAAAGTGCTTTTCTACATAGAGCTTGCCAAGCACATTACCTAAAATACCGTTAGTGAGTTCCAGAGCGGACTCTTTCCGTGGAGAACGTGCTTGTACACCCTCTAACGTTTTTTCATAAAATTCAAAATGATGATTTTGAAAAACTTCTGTTAAAAATGGTGAATAACTATTGATCAGGTTGAATTTCAAATAGGTTTGCCAGGTTTCAATTGGAACGACCTTCCATAACTGATCCAGCTGACGCAAATAATTAATCTGCGAGATCGCAACCTCTTTTCTTGCACCTTTTAAGCCCAGTTCTGAGAAATAATTCATCCAGTCAAAAGAAGGCATATAGTTAATGATATTTTTAGTCTCAACGAGATAGGTTCTCACCTCATCATTGCGTAGCTCCACAGCGGACCAGCTAATTTTTGCCAGTGCCTTTTCCAAAGCCAAGATAGTGCGAGCATCTTCAATCGGCTTAGGCTGACCGGCAAAATTCAGGGTATTGGCGATATAAAGCAGATAAGTATTGCGAATTTCCTGTTGTCGAGGCTGCTCACTCAGGTAAAAATCACGATCAGGCATCCCCAAGCCACCTTGCCCTACATACATCATAGCCTTGTAAGAAGCTTTACGGTCCTGATAAAAACGGGTAGAGAAGGGCAAATTCAGATTGATTTTTTCCGCATAGGCAAAAAACTCTGCCAGATCTTTTTTGGTCTTGATACTTTCAATCCGCTGCAGGTCTTGTTGCAATGCCTCAAGCCCAAGTTGTTCCAGCCGATCGGTATCCATATAACTGGCATAGAGATCTGCGACCTTTTGTTCATTGCTACCTTGCGGATACTGTTTTTTAGCCAGTTCATTAAAAATGTCAAATAACTGCTGGGTTGATTTCATACTCACTTCAGCAAATGCACCCGACAATGCCTGATCTTCTGGAATCTTTGCGGTTTTCAGCCAGTTTCCATTCACGAATTGATAAAAATCCTGCTTTGGATCAACCGTCCGATCAATCGCATTCAGATCAATTGCCGATTTTAATGAAGTTGTACTCACTGCATAACTCACAGACGAATGTAGAAATGCACCCACAAGAATCAAATGACTTAAAATATGTTTTCTCAAGCGATAAATCTCATTATTGTGTATGTTAAAAATCAATTAGTTTTTCTTGCTCAGTCCATAAGCACAAAACTGATAATTTTTAAGCAAAAGATATACCAATAATTTCTAGAATATGCCGTTGAATTAGCTTGTATTTAACAGGAGATATAGAAGAGAAAATCTGAGATGGCGATGGGAAATTCACTGTGAAATAAGGTTCGATTTGCAACCTAATACTAATTAACTTTTATTCCTATCAATAGGATAACTATTTATCTTCTATCATTGGTATTCAAAAGAAAAATATTATTTTTAAGTTCGCCTATGCTTAAGAAATCCTATTTTCAATATCACTAATCCTTAAAGTAGATGACTTTTCATGTGCATCTACTCTGCTAAATAAATGATCAAACTGCATGTAAAAATAATAGACTTATTTTAACTGTCTCAACTGATTCTTTGCCCCAGTATGGTTATAGTTGGTGGCCAGATTCTGCAGTACTCGTTTGGCCTGAACCTTGGAATTTGGAATACGGTTGGCATAGGCTGGAATACTGCTTAAACAGCGTGCCACTAACATGCCGGATTCGGTATAGACACGTGTTCCTTCTGTACCCTGTAATTTGCCATAGTTATAGGCACGCTGGGCATTATTACAGGCATTGTTCAGGTTCTTACCGCTATTGATATCACGGCGTGCAGCTACATACAGTTTCATCTGCTGCTGTTGTGGCGTTTCGATACTACTTGTACGAGTAGCAGGAACAGCAACCACTGCCGGTTCAATAGCAGGTATTTTTATTTCTTTCTTATCGGCTTCTTTTTTATCTAATTCCTTTTTCTCATCTTTGACTGAGGTTTTGGCTGCATTCTTCTCGGCAATTTTATTAGACTTAGTCGTAGTCTTATGGCCCTGATAGAAATAACGCGCTTCAGCTGAGCTTTGAAGTTTGCTAAGAATCCGGACTACACGGGTAGTGTTATTTTTTTCTGGCTGACGTTCAGAAATCGGCTCAATGGAAACAATCCAGTTTTGCCCTTGAGGCATCGTACATTGATAGGCACCAATGCCTTGGGTGACATAACGGTTTTTGCTTAAACGGTTTTTCTGGGCAGAATCTTTTACTGAAGCCAACTGGCTTTTGTATAACAGAGAAAACTTGCCGCCCCGTTCGTGACAGTACTGGCTTAAAGTGGTTCGTGGATAAAGGGATTGCGGCTCTAAATGCTGTTTGGATTTTTCCCATGAATAAACATATTCTTTTGCCGAACCGTCAGCCTGATTCAGATTTCTTTTAACAATCAGTTCTTGAGGACTTGCATAAGGATGCTGCATATCTGATTTCATTTGCTGAATACTGTTACATCCAGCCAGACTTGCTACACATATTGTTGGAATTATTAATTTTAGCTTCACTGCTTATCTCCCCCAGGCCTCTATAACATATAGCAAATATGCTAAAACAACAATCTCAACAGATTGATAAATATAAAAATATAGTGAGAACTATCACTAAAAATGGGAAATAGAGTGCCTAATTCATCTAGCTTAAAGCCAAATAAATTGATCAAATTAACATTCTTCAAGTCAACAAATACGCTGGATTATTCGCCAATTTAAAGATGAAGAAATAGAAAAAAAGATATAAAAAACCGAAGAAACAGATCAGTTCTCCGGTTACTCATTCAACAAAAATTAGAGATATTATTATCATGGAAGATAACGGCAATTATGCTCTCTATCGCTGTCTGAATGAGATTATAATTTGAATAATTTCCTTTACGTACACTAATTATTTTTATACGCCATATTATGGGAAATTAAACACCACTCTGGCTGGCCTTTAAAATTCTAGACAAGAAAAAATAGCTTGGATACCCTAATATTGGGATGTTTTAGTGCCATTCATCCTAATTTTTTAGCACCTCTCCAGATCGTAATTTTCAATTGGATTTTGAATAAAAATTAATCAATAAAAAAGCCAAACCTATGATGGTCTGGCTTTTAAAATTGTCTATGAATATAAGAAAAATTAATCGAGATGGGATTCAAATGCTTTCAAACGTTTATAGATGGAGAGCAATTCAATAATCGTAGGCCAGGATAAAATCAGATATTGGAAGGATTCACGAACCTTACCGAAAACATTCAAGATCTGCATCATCAAACCCAGTGTAATCGCACCTGCGGCAATACTTGGAAACAAAATAAATAACCCGTAAATATTGTCCAGTTGCAGATACCAGATGCGGACCATATTGAAATAGGCATAGTGGAAATATAGCCGGAAATAATTCGTACGTACCCGGCTAAACAGTTCTTGCAAGGTGAGCGGGTGAGCACGATCAGCATAATCTTCACCATAAACCAGCTCTTTACGATAAGCCGCTTCAACTTTCTGATTATTAAATTCCAGCCCAGGTAGTTTCATCCCGACAATCATTAAAATCACAGTACCCAGAACTGCCCATCCGATTGACGCCCACATTAATGCATGCGGTATTTCACCAACAATCGGCAGTACTTTTACATGACTAGATAACTCATACAGGATTGGCAGGAAGGCCATTAATAGCATCAGAGATTCAATGAGCGAAACACTGAGCTGTTCTGTAGTCTTGGCAAAGCGCATGGTATCTTCCTGAATACGCTGTGACGCCCCTTCAATATGACGTAAATTTTCCCAATGCGCCGTATAGTAGTCATTCATCGCCGTACGCCAGCGGAATACATAATGACTGACAAAGAACAGGTTAAACACCGCCAGCGTGACATAGACCATGGCAATATAAATAAAGGTCAATGCACCTTGATATAATAGGCTGACATCTCCGCCCCCTTGCGTGAGCATATTTTGGATCTGGTCATAGAATGGGCTGTACCACTCATTTAAGACGACATTAACCTGCACCCCAAACCAGATATTGAACAGGATAAAGGCCGAGCCCCATACGGACCAGCGCTGCCAGGGATGTTTCGCTTTAAAATACCAGAAGGTAGCGAATATCGCAGTACTCACAAAAAACCAGAGATAGAATCAGAGAAATTTTGGCGCCCAGAAGCGGCTGATTCCTATCGGCATTTTAAGATCATGATAACCTTCAGTCATACCCAAATAGACACCCCAGCCTGATCCACCACTATGCCAAAGGCCAAGATTGATCAGAAACCACACACAGTACCAGACTACTAAAAAACCACACTGGTTGTGGAAAAAATGACTTAAACATTGGGGTTTAATTCTCCTTATAGATGTACAGGTCATCCAAATGACGCACAGTTTATTCTTATTTTCAGACTTTCAATGAACTGCAGCATAAATTTGCAATTCAATGTAAAAAATTACATACAAACACAAAATCGCTAAAGCCAAATTAATATCAGATTATATGATTCTTGCTTTAATACTAGCGCATAACATACGCAATATAATGGAGGAGATCATGACTGGCCTGTCAAAAAGTGACAAGCAGATTTTGCATTAGATTTACTATTTGACGCCGTTTGTCTCCTTCTCTTCTTTTCGTCGGTAAATAAACTGAAAATATTCGAGTTTAAGAAATACAAATCGTTTGAAAATTAAATCTTAATTTTTAGCCCTTTAATTTACTGGCTTAAGCGTTTTTTAAGAAAAAATTGACCGACTTGTTGACTTATGTCTCGGTTTTTCAAAAATTAGTTAAATTTGCAAAAATCATGTTAAGATTAAAAAACAGCGAAGTATCAATATTTGGGAATAAAAATATGGAAAGCTCTGTGATTGAATTACTTAAGCCAGTAACCTTGGAAAAGGAAAACTGTCACCCGATTATTTTTGAAGCTGGTACTGTTTTAAAAGTTGTAATGCAAACGCCTACCAGCCTTTTAGTCAGTAATGATGATGACTTTAACTTTACTATTCCATTGAAAGATGAGAACGATGTCTGGAGAGAGCTATAAGCACTCTGCTCTCCTCTTTATGGGGTTATGTCTACACCTAGTCTCTCAATGATATAACCCTAACTCTTCTATGTAGCACCAAGATTTTATAATTTATCCTTCCTTTCAAAACCGGCCTTAATAAAAAATTAATAGGCTGCACTATATTTCTATTTTATATTAAATGTGTTTTTTAATATTTCCAATTTAATGCCTATTATTTAATAGAAAGCTAGTGAATTAATTTCTAGAAATATAAATCAAAACCATTTTTTACATTAAATAATCAAAAGAATCTTATTTATAGCAATTAAACTTACTCAATCACTTAATATGCAATACCTTAAATATCATTATTAATATATTAAAAATCACTGAAAAATTATTTTACAAATATACAAAGAATATCAACCTTTCCTGCTGAATATTTCCAAATTTTACAAAGTAACTTTACATGTCAAAAGTGTTTCTTTTCTGCGCCTAACGCCAATTTGAAAAATAGAATATGTTATAAAACTAATTAGATTAAAAATCACACAGTTTAACTCTAAATTTTAATCTATTTTATATCATGTACTTAGGTGGATTTATGTCAGGCATACATAGGGAACAAGATTTAGAAGATTCATCTAGCTCATCTTTTTATATATCGCCAAAGATGATTTTAAATGATTGCAACCTGAATATGGACTCAAATCAGGTTGTTTTATTTCTTGATATTGATGGAACAATTTCTGAATTTCACCCAGATCCAGATAAAAGTACAATTCATTCTGAAATTATAAATATATTGGAAAATTTACAACAATATATTCAGCTGATATTAGTTACGGGTCGTTCTATTTTACAAGCACAAAAACTTATTCACCCTCTGCAATGGAATATCGCTGGATCACATGGTCTGGAATTAATCTATCAAGCTGATTTAAAGACATTAATCTCTTTAAATAAGCCGCAGCTACAATCCCTAAAACAATATATTCAGGAACAGGCAGTTCAAATCCCTGATTTGCGGATTGAGGTTAAAGATTATTCTGTTGCGCTACATTTTCGTGAACATCCTCAACTAGAAAATCGCGTACATGCTTTTGCGCTGGAATGTCTCAACCAGTTTTCCGACTTTGAGTTAAAAGCTGGCAAGTATGTTTTTGAACTGGTGCCCAAAGGCGCCAATAAAGGTTCAGCGATTCAACAGATTATTCAGCAACACCATCTCACTGATCATTATCCCATGTTTATCGGTGATGACNNGTCTCTCAAGTTCAGGCCTTCCTGAAAGAATTTTTAAATTTAATTGAAGTACAAGAACAACAACCATTGGAGAAATCACATGTCTAAACTCATTGTGTTATCAAACCGTGTGAATCTACCTAACCCAGAAAGTATGAAGGCTGGTGGATTGGCTGTTGCATTGCAGGATGCATTGCAAGATATAGGCGGTATCTGGGTTGGATGGAATGGCTCCAGAGTTGACCAGAACAAGGAACAGAAATTTCAGATTCTGAAACATCAGAATGTGGAATATCATACCAGTGCACTGAGCGAAGCCCAGTATCAGGGTTATTATTGTGGTTTTTCTAATAATGCCTTATGGCCGTTAATGCATGACCAGCATCAACGTGTCGAATATCAGCCACAGGATTTTAAAACCTATAAAGATGTCAATTTGCGTTTTGCCAAACACCTGAAACAGGTGGCTTCACCACATGACATCATCTGGATTCATGATTATCATTTCCTGAGTGTGGCGCATTACTGCCGTAAATTAGGCATGCGCAACCGGATTGGATTCTTCCTGCACATTCCTTTCCCGGAACTGAAACTTTGGCAAACGCTGCCTCCTTATCAGGAACTGGCCCGACATCTGGCAGATTTTGATGTCATCGGCCTGCAAACTCCACGCGATCAGGCCAACTGTATCGATTTCCTGGAACAGGTATTAAATATCCAGCATCGCAATGATGAAATCCTGAGTTATCAGTCTAAACGGATTTATGTGAAGGCTTATCCAATCGGTGTACATCCAGCACAAATTCAGAAGCAGGCTGCTGAGAGTCAAGTCACTGACCTACCCTTTGATCTGGATAAAGCCCATGCCCATAAGACCATCATTTCGGTTGACCGGATTGATTACAGTAAAGGGCTGCTGGAAAAAATTCATGCATTCCAGGAGTTGCTGGATGAACAGCCTGAATTTAAAAATCAGTTCCAGCAATTGCAGATTGCCTGCCCATGCCGACTGGATGTTAACAGCTATAAAAAACTCTATGAACAGTTCCAGGCTGCAGTGCAGAATTTAAACCATCAGCATGGCAATGCAAACTGGCTGCCTTTTGACTGTAGCTATGACACTTTGGGCCATGAAGCCCTGATGCAGCTCTACCGTAAGGCGGATATTTGCTGGGTGAATTCAATCCGTGACGGGATGAATCTGGTCGCCAAAGAATATATTGCTGCGCAAGATCCATTAGATCCAGGAGTATTGATTCTGTCTAAATATGCCGGGGCTGCCGAGCAAATGAAGGAAGCCTTACTGGTTGATCCTTATGATCAGGACAGTATGGCCAAAGCCTTGAAAAGAGCCTTGCGTATGCCTAAGTCGGAACGTTTGGAACGTTACCGCTATTTACAGCAAGGTTTAAAGAATTTCGATATCATTCGCTGGCGTGATCAGTTCCTGTCGGACCTGAAAAAATCACAAAGCCTGCGAATTTATCGACCAGTGGCCAAAGGTATTTCGACTCAGTTCAATATGCATGCCTAAAGTCTGAAAAGCCCATAAAAAACACCAGCTTTATGCTGGTGTTTTGTGGTCTAGGCCGGCAATAAGACCTTCTGCTTTTTCTGATTCTTTGTGACCGGCAGTCAGATGGTTTAGGATTACAATGCTCATTAAAGCAACTGCGATCACTGTAAACACTAAACGTAAGCCAATAATTTCACTACCGAAACCTACGAGGGCTGGTCCGATCAATGAGCCAGTGTAAGCAAATACCGATACATAAGATAATGCTATATGAGAAGCCATAGATTTTTGGCGGCCTGCACGAGAGAACATTAACGGAACGATGTTGGCACTACCTAGACCCAAGATCGCATAACCGGTTAAAACGACTTGCCATACTGGTGCAAAGATCACCATGAATAAGCCTGCTGCAGCCAGTAATGCACTTAATAAGATAGTAGTTTTTTCACCCAAGCTTTGAATGATTAGATGACCGCTAAAACGTCCAAGTACCATTAAGCCAGCAAAGAAACTATAAGCCAAACCGGTATGCGCTGCAGGTACGTTAAACTGAGTTGCCAGATAAATACCGCTCCAGTCCATCGCTGCACCTTCAGACAGGAAGGATACAAAGCAGATCAGACCAATACCTAAAATTGCGAATGTTGGTAACGCTTTTTTCGCAGGTTTTGCTGTAGCCGTATTAGTTTCTTCTGTAGTTGATGACTGACCACCTAAGCAGAATGGAATTGCCAGCATCGCAATCGCAAGCAACATCACACTTACGACCAGTGCGCCAGTTAAAGGTGCCAGACCAAATCCCATTAACATGGTCATGCCCAATACACCAACCAGACCACCCAAGCTACATACGCCATGGAAACCCGACATCAAACTTTTATCCATGAGTTTTTCAATCTGGGCAGCCTGAATATTTACGGTTACACCCAAAGCGCCTGCACTGGCACCAAAGAAAAACAGGGTAATTGCCATCATCAAGCTGGTAGGGCTAATCGCTAGCGCAGGTAAGATGAATAGAAATGCAGCCAGAATAACAGCCAGCACAGCACGACAGCCAAACTTGCTTGCCATACGACCTGCCAATGGCATTGCCAGCATTGAGCCAACTCCAGCACATAGCAAAAGCAAACCAAAGTCAGCATGATTCAGCAATAAGCGCTGCTGCGCATAAGGAATTAATGGCGCCCAGGCAGCTGTACTAAAACCTAGACTAAAAAAACACAGTGCAGTGGCGATTTTCTGCCAGAGATACGGTGATGGAGACTGAAGACGAGAAATTAGCTGTGAATTTAACATTGTCATTCCAAAAGAAAGAGCTCAGGCATCCATTACCGATCATCCATAGAAAAACCCCGCGGACTTATAGCTGAAAAATATAAGTAGCAGGGCTTAATTTGCGTGAATTATAAACAGAATTTTTCTAAATGAAATAGCTTTTAGAAATGAATTTTTAAATTTTTTACAAGTAATTGATTGTATAAAATTTATAATTTTATAGTTTTATTTGTATACGCTAATCGGTTTTTTCATTGCTTCCTGTAACTCAAGATTTTGTAAAAAACAGGCGAAACCTTCAGCAACTTTTGATTGTAGTCGACTACTGGTCGCTACCCTCAATTGATTGGACCAGGTAATGTCGACTCCTGCCTGTTGTAAACGGCGAACAAAGTCGACATCTTCATGACAATCTAGCTGGCGAAACCCATTAAAATCATTATATATACTTGTTTTAAAACATAAATTTGCACCATGAATATGGCGATGATCCATTTTATCCTGATAGTGACCTAAATATTTCAATCGGGCTTCCAGACTTAAATGCTTCCATTCGTCGACATCAACGACTCCACAAATTGCATCAGTGGGTTGGTGCTGCCACATGATCTTGAACCAGTCCTCCTGAACACATGAATCCGCATCAGTACAACAGATCCAGTCGCATCCTTGTTCAATTACTTTTTGAATTCCTAAATGACGGGTCTTACCTACCGAACGAAAGTCACAACTAATGACTTCTATCCCCAGTTGCAACGCTTTGATCGCGGTTTGATCGGTACAACTGTCTAAGACAACTAAAATCTTAATCTCGGGAATATTTCCAGATGAACCAAGGTATTGATAAAATTCAAATTGTGCTTTTTTTAAGGCCAGCAGGCAGCGTTCTATATAGGCTTCTTCATTGCAGGCAGGAATGACCACGCCAATTTTATTCATTTAAGGCCCTCTTGCTCTGCCACAGACTGTGTGCTATTTATCCAGACATCAATCAGAAAATCAGGTTCCTGAAGTTGTGAACATTTTTTATAAGGTAAGTGAGCATTTAGATGATCGTGAATATCCTCACCGGTCAAGCTAAAACCTGAAATCGGTGCCCGCCAGTGACAAGCCAGAATACAGCCTTCTGCATCAAGGGCCTGCTGCAGCCAGTGGGTCAATTTCTCTAAAGCGGCCTGATCCAGATAATATAAAACTTCACTCAGTACAATTAGCTGAAACTTACGCTCTGGCAAGTCTTCCGGAACAACGCCTTGGACAAAATTGACATGAGAATAATCTTGCAGACGTTGTTGCGCTAGCTGGATCGCTGTCGTATTGGCATCCAGACAGATGAGTTCTCCTGTATGTGGGGCTAGTTCCTGACTTAGCATGCCATTACTACAACCGATTTCTATGGCAGATTCAAAATGCAGTTTGGGCAAGAGTGCTTTACAAATTTGACGTTTACGTTGTTCATACCAGCGCTGTTCATAATGCCATGGATCTCCCTGGTTCAGGGCATACAGAGCATCAAAATAGGCATGATCATAGGTTGATTTACTGTTCATACAGATAAACCTCCCATGGCTGTAAAACACGCTCCAATGCATGTTCAGGGACAATCGGTGCCTGTTCTGTCGTCGGGTCATTCTCAATCTGACTCTTGAAACATCGTGCAGCTCGGGCTTTACATTTTAATTCTTCATCTGTCAGCCTGAGTTTGTGCGCAACAGCCCACGGAATTCGAGTATCTCCTGGTGTGGCCCAGTGCCATGCCCAGATTAAAACTTGAATATAAGGTAACTGTAACTCAGTCGCGAGCTGCTGGACGACCTGACCGGTTATTTCATGGTCTGGATGTCCATCATGAACAAAAGTCGTGACTAATACATCATTAGGCTGCAAATACGAATGCAATTGCTGTTTGAGCAAATTTCGCTGCTCAGCCACTTTTCCATCCTGAATATCCAAAGCAATCCGAAGAACCGGCTGTTCTAAGGACAATTCTTCCAGAGCCTGACGCGTTTCTGCTGGACGAATCTGGTTCAGTTCTTCTGGCGTATACAGACTCGAACCGGGATGGCTGGCCGTACCATTAGTTACTGCAAACAGTACAATCTTATAGCCGAGTTTATCCAGACGTTGCATCAGTCCACCACATCCCAGAATTTCATCATCCGGATGCGGTGCCACAATACAGACTCTGGCATCTGCAGGAATTACACTGGAAATATCAAATTCTGGCATCTGCTGTAATATTTCGCAGTTACGCCATTCTTCTACCCGTGTCCCTTCCCCATGGATCACTCGATCTTCAACAATCTCATGTTTTAAAGTGCCCATAGGTCTTCCTCCTGTGCGCTTAGTTCTCCAATACGCTCAAGATCAAAGGCAGCATGGCTTTGACGGATAAATACTGGCAGATCTGCTGCGAGCTGGGCAAAATAAGAATTGGTACAATAAGGCGCTGCGCCAAGTGCTTTTCCGACCTGATTCAGTACATTTAATGCAGTAGCTTCAACCTGCGCACGCAAAGCCTGAATCTGAAGTTGATGAGGAAATTTAGGTTGCTGGTCAATCAATTCTGCAACCCGATAAAACAAAGCCTGAGTAGCTAAAAGATCACGGCTGATTTCACCCAGATACATGGCTTTATACATATGTGGTTTTCTTAACTGTTCCTGCTGCAGATATTCAGCAAGAGCTACTGTCGCACCATGCCAGCAAGCAGCAACGCCTGCTGCTCCATGCCAGAATCCTACCCGATCCAGATAAGCATGTGGATCGGCAACTTTTTCGACAGGGACCTGATTAAATTCCAGTTGTGCTGTTGACGTATGCTGCATCCCCACAGCTTGCCAGACAGTATGATCATGCTGAATACCAGGCTGCTGCATATCTATAATCAATAACTGAGAGCGATTTTGTTCATCCCGATATGTCAGTAAACCTGACTCTACCCAGCTCGAAGCGGAACACCAAGTTTTGATGCCAGTGAGCTTTCCTTCATCCAGCTGCAATGGTTGAGGCCCGCCTTCTGCTGCCCAGACTGCCCAAAGTTGATGAGTATTTGCGGGAATATTTAATTCATACAGAATCGCAATTGCGTCCAGATGCGACTCAAATATTTTACCCAGACTTAAATTGGTTGCCGAGATCTGGCTTAAAATTTGCCAGCGTTTTAAAGTTTCCCCTGATGCAGGAAAAGGAACCTGATCCGAAAGTTGTACCAGTTCCTTCAAAGTCGTTTGAATATTTTCTTTAGGTTCTAATGATGAATTTTTAAATCTTTCTAATATTGAACTGAGGTCCATAAAAGTGCTTCCTCAAAAATATCGATATTGTGGTCATTTGATGAAAGCCAGTTAAGGAAAAAGTCTTTTCATCTGTTTTAAACGGGTCATTAGTCCTAGTACCTTACGGCGTGCCATAATTTCTTCTTCACTAAAAGGCAATTGTTCTCTAAGTTGACTCATAGGTAGATGGTTATGTTCGATCAGATAGATATCCTGCTCCCTGCTCCATTGCGCATTTTGCATCTGTGCCAGTAATTTTTTAGGATCTGGTCTCGCCATAAACTTTTTATCCCTTGAAATAGAGAATAGAAGCCGAAGCTTCTATTCTCATGGTATTTATGCAGGAATAGTTTCTGAGATCAATTCACGTGCCCAAACACGGTGATTCATGATCAAGGTCTTAAAGGTATCTTGCACAGTATCGAATTGAGAATTTGCTAAAGTACCTTCATCACTGATCAGTTTTAAGTCTTCAATCAGCTGACTTTTATCTCCCAGGAAGACAATCGGTTTCAGGTGCTTATAAGCTTCAAGCAGATAGTGAGTCGCGATACCATCTTTCAGCACCATGTCATAGTTATCACCATCGACAATAACTACGGCATCATAGGCAATCGAAGGTTCAGCTTTCTGCATACCATCAGATGGAATCACTGTACCTTGCTGGCTCAGGACTGGTCCTGGACGAGGTGTTAAAACATCAGCCACAGCACTTTCTGATTCGGCCCAAGCCTGTACAGCTTTGATACTGGCTTCATTGGCTTTGTCATGTGCCAGAATCGCGATTTTACGTGCCTTAATATCGGCAGGTTTAAACGCTTCAAAAGACAGACGCTTAGAAATCAGAACATCAGGCAGTTTTGCGGCTTTTTTCTCAGCTGGGATTTCAATACCTAATTGATCCGCGACCTGTTGAGCCAGCGTCAAGTCAATATTGCACAGCACTTCGAGAACTTCACGTTCACGGATATTTTGGCGCTGTACTTTACTCAGTTCGAAGACATAGGCATCAATAATATGCTTCTGCTCATGCGGTGCCTGGCTTTGATAGAATAAACGGGCATGAGTGAAATGATCATTAAAAGACTCACTACGCTGGCGGATTTTATGACCATCAATACGTTCCTGATAGCTTTCGAAGCCACCTGCCTGAGTCGCACCTGGCGCTTCAGCTGGCCAGTTGTCATCAATCGAGTTTGGTTCGTAGTTGGCCTGTCCGGTGTGAATAAGACGTTGATGCAGACCATCACGCTGGTTGTTATGGAATGGACAAACTGGCTTATTAATTGGAATCTGATGGAAGTTTGGACCACCCAAGCGGCTTAGTTGAGTATCGGTATAAGAGAACAGTCGTGCCTGTAGTAGCGGGTCGTTGGTAAAGTCAATGCCTGGTACGACATGACCTGGACAGAAAGCAACCTGCTCAGTTTCACCAAAGAAATAATCAACATTACGGTTTAACACCATACGGCCAATTGGAGTCACTGGAACCAGTTCTTCCGGAATGATTTTGGTTGCATCCAGCAAGTCAAAATCAAATTTCATTTCATCTTCTTCAGGAACGATCTGTACGCCTAATTCCCATTCCGGGTAATTACCGGAAGCAATCGCTTCATACAGGTCACGACGATGGAAATCCGGATCCTTACCTGCCAGTTTTTGCGCTTCATCCCATACCAGTTGTGTCAGACCTTGTTTAGGCGTCCAGTGGAACTTCACAAAGACAGCTTTATTTTCGGCATTAATTAAACGGAAAGTATGTACACCAAAACCTTGAATAGATCGTAAATTACGTGGAATAGCACGATCCGACATCGCCCACATCACCGCATGTGCAGATTCAGGTACAAGAGAGACAAAGTCCCAGAAAGTATCATGTGCTGACGCACCTGATGGAATCTCAGTTTGTGGTTCAGGTTTCAGCGCATGGACAAAATCAGGGAACTTGATGCCATCCTGAATAAAGAACACTGGCGCATCGTTGGCCACTAGGTCAAAGTTACCTTCATCCGTATAAAACTTGGTCGCAAAACCACGAATATCACGTACCGTATCTGCTGAACCGCGAGGACCTTGTACTGTAGAGAATCGAACAAAGACAGGAGTCTGGGCACCGGTATTGGTTAGAAACCCGGCTTTAGTCCATTTTTCATTGCCTGGATAAGCTTCAAAAAAACCATGTGCCCCAACACCACGTGCATGCACAATTCGCTCTGGAATACGCTCATGGTCAAAATGGGTAATTTTTTCACGGAGAATAAAATCTTCCATTAAAGTTGCCCCACGAACGCCCGCTTTTAGACTGTTCTGGTTATCCGAAATCTTGACACCTTGATTGGTAGTCAGTGTCTGTTCGGTTGAGTCGCTACGATATGCATCAAGCTGCTCACTTTTTTTATTGGTATTCTGCTTATCTAAACCATTTTTACCTGTGGCTGGACTGTTCGCCTTAATTTTCATGACATTTTCCTTGCTGATCTTGAGTTTAGTGAAGTCTTTTTTTGCCTATCTCAAATTCGCTTGAGTTTTATTCAACATCTTGCCGTTTTTACAGAAAAATAAAGTTCCACTTTTATCTGTGTATGGTGAGCTGTTGCTGAGTATGAAAATCTTTTTATTGATTTCGTCTATATCCCTAACATAACGAGATTTGACGAATACATTGCTGAGTCTTTGTAGTGGCTTGTTTAATAAAGGCACAGTTCTGTTATTTTTCTTAACTACACAGTTTTTTTTACCGAGTAACGATCACAAAGTTCGAAAAATTTAAAGCTGATAGTTTTTACTAAAAGATAAAATCATGAAATAAAGGCTTAATCATCTAAAAATGAAAACAAGTTTTTAAAAAACTGATCCAGACATTTGAGTTTTATAAGGCAAAATTAATTTCTTTATATAGTTACAATCCTGTCACCAGGCTATACAGAACGCCTAAACTTATATCTTTGCCCGTCCTATAAACTATATAACTCAGAAGTACTTAAAATTATTTCCACATATAAATAGTGGCAAAAATCTATTCCATATAAAAGGTCATGCTGCCAAGATTTCCTATCTTTTCAGCCATGACTGGCAAACTTCTATTTTAAAAGATATCTCTCTACAAAATTGTTAAGGAGTAAAACATGGGCTCTTCAGAAAAAAATGCTAAAGCTATGAAAATTGATATTGGTATTTCTTACGAAGACCGTGCCAAAATCGTCGAAGGTCTATCTAAATTATTGGCAGACAGTTATACCCTCTATTTAATGACCCACAACTTTCACTGGAATGTCACCGGACCACAGTTCAATAGTCTGCACAGCATGTTTATGACCCAATATACCGAACAGTGGAATGCTCTTGATCTGATTGCAGAACGTATCCGGGCCTTAGGCTTTGCCGCACCCGGCACTTACCAGCAATTTGTTAAGCTGACTGCTATTAAAGAAGTAGAAGGTGTACCAGATGCTCAAGAAATGTTGCGTTTATTGGTAAATGCTCATGAAACGGTAGCTCGTACCGCACGCAATCTTTTTGAAGTTGTTGATGAAGTCAACGATCAACCGACTGCAGATTTAATCACGCAACGTCTTGATGTGCATGAAAAAACAGCCTGGATGTTAAGAAGTACTTTAGAGTAATTAATTTTTCTCATTTAGAAAACAACTGTAAAATCAGAAAATTAGCTTTTCCTAAAATAAATAAGTGTTCAAATTTAATTGATATCCTTTTGAGCACTTATTTATCCCACCTTTCACCCTATAGTGAAGGCTTTGAAAAATAAATATTTACCTTTTAAAAGATTATTTTTTAATCAATAAATCTTTATTTATTATCTATTTAATTATATTAGGCTAGATAGAAAATTTAGCTTTTAAATAAAATTTTCTTATATTATAAAAATATAATTTTTACTAAATCAGTATTTTATTATTTTTTTGATCTTAGTCTTTTTCCATATCTTTTAAATATATTGAACAAATGGACCAAACCATTTCTGCTTACAAAATAAGCAATAGATTAAGCTTCAAAAATGCTTACAAACTGAATATTATTCATCTAAAATAGAGAACTACATCACACAATATAATTATTGAAATATATTGTATACATTTTGTATTTCTGAAAGATTCAGGGGATTAAGTTATGAGTGTTCAAAAGTTGCTCATTTCACTCAAACTTAATTTACGTAAATTGATTTTAATCCTTTTACTTGTGAGTCTGGTGATTCTTTTTTCAATTACATTGATTGTGAGCAATGTAATTCACCGACAGCAACTGATTAATAATTCTCTTGCAACTAATTATGAGTATGCAGCTAAAGTTGCTTCTATTTCTGATTTATATTTTAAAAATATATTTAATGATTTAAGCCTCAGTGCCAATATTATTAAGAATGGCTTTCATAATGAGCAGTTATTAAAAACTGAATTAAACAGATTGATTCAACAATCTAATTCTTTTAGCAGTGTTTTGATCAGTGATGCAGATGGTCATGTCATCGAATATGCGCCTGAAACCTTGAAATTAGATAAAGTTGCGATTATCCAGTCTTTGGGCTTTAGTAAATCACTCGAATCAAAGAAGCCTTATATTTCCTCACCCTATTATTCATTAAAAGGTAATCTGGTCGTCCTGGTTAGTTTTCCCATCTTTGATCAGAATAATAAATACCAAGGCTTTATTGCAGGGTTTATCTATTTACATGAAGAATCCTTATTAAAGACACTTTTAAGCGAAAATTATGGTTATAAAAATAGCTATTTATGTGTTTTTGATAAAGAAGATAAAATTATTTATCATCCAGAAAGAGAGAGAATTGGAAAAACATTCCAACACAATACCGGTTTAGCTTATATGGAGTCTCATAGCTCAGGAAAAATAAAATTAAACAACGATATGGGAGTTAGCGAACTAGTAAGTTTTGCAAAAATTCCTACGACTAACTGGACCGTGGTGTTTCAGCAGCCTACAGAAGATTTATTCGCCCAAGCCCGTCTTCTTGCCTACAAAGTGATTGGCACAATTTTTGTTATCTATATTATTATCTTTTTAATCATCTGGCGTATTTCAAAATTTATTACCTTTCCATTAAATGATCTTGCCAAAATGGCAAGTCATTTGAATGATCCAGGTATCACTGAAAAGATTAACCATATTAAGCCTTGGTATTTTGAAGTTTTTAAATTCAAGAAGTCCCTATTATCTAGCGTAAACGTTTTTAATCAGGAAATCGAAGAACTTAAACAGGACACTTTAACCGATCCTTTAACCGGCTTTTATAATCGCCGTGGCTTTGAACTATTTTTAAATGATTTGATTAGCAATAAAACTTATTTTGCTGTGGTGGTTTTGGATATTGACTATTTCAAGAAAATTAATGATCGTCATGGGCATGATATGGGTGATGTGGTATTAACCAAAGTTGCCGGATTCATTCGGGAAAGTTTTCGTGAACAGGATATTTGCTGTCGGGCCGGCGGTGAAGAGTTTATTATTTTTGCGCCAGTTAAAGAGATTTCACAAGCCACTAAAATTGCTGAAAGATTAAGGCACAAACTGGCATCGACTTATTTACTAGAAGTTGGTGTAGTGACTGCCTCACTTGGTATTGCACACTGGCCTTTAACTTCTCCTGATATTAAAGAAGTTTTAAAACAAGCAGATACAAATTTATATCAAGCCAAACATTTAGGGAGAAATCGTGTGGTGACAGGTGAAAAAAGTGCCTAGTAATAATATTTTTATACAGTTATTAAGTAGATAATTTAAATATATTATTTTGTTATTGTGTTATAGCGTTTAGATCTTTTATTCAAAAAAACAGTATAATTTCTCTAATACTTCTAGGTTTATATAGAGGTTTATACTTAAGGATACAATATGACTTCTTTTTATAATGGAGGCATCAGCCAAGAGATTTTTAATCTGATTGGTCAAGCTGCTGCCTTAGAGGATATCATAGATGCGATTACCGCATGGTTAGGGGATAAAATCCCGGATGCATTGATATCTGTCATGTTGTATTCGGAACAGGAACAAACGCTTAATTTAATAAAAGAACCAGCCTATTTTTCCAGAGAATATATAGCCGCTTTAAAGGATCTAAAAATCGGTCCGAATGTAGGCGCTTGTGGTGCAGCTGCATATCATCGTCGTTTAGTGGTCTGTGAGGATTTACTCAATGATCCGAACTGGGTCGCATATAAAGATCTGGTTAAACAAAATGGTTTAAGAGCCTGCTGGTCGGTACCAATTGCCAACGGGAGTGGCAAACTTTTCGGCTCTTTTGGTACTTATTATCGTTCGATCAAGTCTCCTACTCCCAATGAAATTGACCTGCTGCAATATGCAGCTTCGCTGATCGCCTTAACCTTTGAGCTGTATGAAGAACGCAAAAAACGAAATCAACTCAAAGATAAATATCAGTCATTTTTCTCTTTTCATCCCGATGCAATTTTTGAGCATAATCTGGATGGCAATATTGTAGATGCCAATCTGGCCACCAAATTTTTTAATGAGGTCGGTGTTAAATCGCATATCGGTACTAAAATTGATCATTTTATTGAACCTGAACATCGCCCTCTTGCCTTAGAAGCCTTTGAGCAGGCCAAGCATGGTTTGACTGGACACCTTGAAGTTCAGGCACATAACTCGGCAGGACAGAAATACTGGCTCGATTTAACTTTTTTGCCAATTAAAGTGAATGAGGAAATTGTCGGTATCTTTAGCGTGGCACGCGACATTACTGAACGCTATCAAAACAATGAAATGCTGCGCTTAATGAAACGTAGTGTCGATGCAAATCCGCATGGCATTATTTTAACTTCGGCAGAAAATGACCAGCCTATTGAATATGTTAATCCAGCCTTTGAGCAGATTACCGGTTATAGCCTGGAAGAACTCAAAGGGAAAAATTGCCGCATCTTGCAGGGACCCGATACTTCAGCGGAAAGCGTTCAGCAAATCAGCGAAGCCATTCAGAATAAATCTGAAATCAAGATTGTCCTGAAAAATTATCGTAAGGATGGACACTGGTTCTGGAACAAGCTGAATCTCGGCCCGGTCTTTGATGAAAATCATAAATGCACTCATTTTATTGCCATTCAACAGGATGTGAGTCAGCATGTTGCCCAGCAAGAACTAATCGCTTATCAGGAATCACATGACCATTTAACCGGCTTTATTAACAATAAGCTGTTTGAAGAAGTGATACAGGAAAAACTGCATTTAGCTCAGACAGGTTCTGCAAATCTGGTGCTTTTATATCTGGATCTGGATGATTTTGAACCTTTGAATCAAAGCCTCGGTCATGATATTGGCGATAAAATTTTAAAACTGGTGGGCAATCGTCTGAGCCAAAACCTGGAGCCTGAAGATGTGATTTCCAGATTTTCAGGAGATGAGTTTGCAATTTTATTAACTCAAATGACTGATCTCAAGCAAGTCGCTGTACGTGCCGAAGAAATCATCGCCGGATTATCTCAGCCTTTTCACGTAGATGGTTATGACATTCATCTGAGTGCCAGTATTGGTGTGGCTGATGCTGATCCAGACATTAAATGTGTTAAGCAGTTTATCAATGCTGCTAAAGATGCCATGCGTGACGCCAATGCCGAAGGGGGTAATACCTGGCACTGGTATAATTTCACGAAAGAGCCTTTACCGAAGGTAGATTATGTACAGCTTCGTCATGAACTGATGGTCGCTCTGCATGAACAGCAGTTTAAACTGTTTTATCAGCCAATTCTGGACAGTGAAACGGGCAAGGTCAAATGTCTGGAAGCCTTGATTCGCTGGCAACACCCAGAAAAAGGCTTTATTTCTCCTGCCGATTTTATTCCTTTTGCAGAAAGAACTGGTCAAATTGTCTCGATTGGCGAATGGGTGCTCAGACAGGCTTGTGAGGAAGTCAAAGCCTGGAATATGCAGCATGAGACTCAAATTTCGGTTGCCGTCAATCTGTCTCCCTTACAGTTTAAAAGAAGTGGATTCCTGAGCGATCTACAGCAATTATTAGCAGAAATTGAATTCCCACATGAGTTACTAAAACTGGAAGTGACTGAAAGCATGCTAATTGCCAGCGGTGATAAGTCGATTGAGATCTTAAAAAATGTCCGGGCTTTGGGGATTAAAGTTTCGGTGGATGACTTTGGCACTGGTTATTCGAGTTTAAGTTATTTACGTAGCTTACCGATCGATGAGATCAAACTGGATCGTAGCTTTGTACAGCATTTACCCGGCAATCCACGAGATGAGGCAATTATTGAAGCCATGATTACCCTAGCGCATAAGCTGGATCTGGAAGTCGTTGCGGAAGGAATTGAGAATCCTGAACAGGCTGAGTGTTTAAAATCACATCATTGTGATTATCTGCAAGGTTTTTACTATGCAAAACCTGCCCGGCTCAATCAGCTAGAGTTAATCAGTTCCTGATTAATGTTCCCTGTTTGAGCAGTACAGTTTCAGCTTCTAAGTAAGCTAACTCTTCTAAATGATGGGTCACATAAATCATCGGTAAATTCAGCTCATCTTTAATCCGTTTTAGGAAAGGTAAGATCTGCTGTTTTAACTGTTGATCCAGTCCCGTTAAAGGTTCATCTAGTAGCAACAAATTTGGTGAAGACAATAATGCCCGACCAATAGAAACACGCTGCGCTTCTCCACCTGATAGCTGATGGGCTTTGCGATAAATTAGAGGCTTTAATTCTAATAATTCTACGATGTCTTCAAACTGGAATTTTCGATCTGCTCTAGATACCAGTTTTTCTGCATAACCTAGGTTCTGTTGCACATTCAGATGGGGAAACAGCAAAGCATTCTGGAAAACTAATGCAATTTTGCGCTGATGCATTGGAATATTTATTTGCTTTTCTATATTGGTTAAATCCTGCTGATTAAACTGAATATATCCTTGATCAGGTTTCAATAACCCGACAATATTTTTGAGTAATGTGCTTTTCCCACTTCCAGATGCACCGACGATCCCCAATAGTTGCTGCGATATTTCCAGTTTAATATTCAACTCGAAATCGGCTTGTTGATATTGAAAATCACATTTCAACATTTCAGCCTCCCAATTTCCGTTGATAGTTTTGCAAAATAAAATAATTGGCAATTAAGGCAGTAAATGCCAAGAAAATAGACAATGTCACCAGACGCATCGCCATTTCTTCACCATTTGGTTGTTGCAGTAAGGAATAAATTGCGATGGGAATAGTGCGGGTTTCATCCGGAATATTGCCCACAAAAGTAATGGTGGCACCAAACTCACCCAGACTGCGGCTAAAACATAAGATGCTGCCAATCAGCATACCGGGAATCGCCAGAGGTAAATTGATACTCCAAAACACTTTCCACGGTGCTGCGCCCAATGAACCTGCGATATGTTCGAGTTGCTGGTTCATAAGCTGAAATGACAAACGGATCGGTTGCACCATCAGCGGAAATGCCACAATCATCGAGGCCAACACCGCCCCTTTCCAGTTAAATGCCAGTTGCAACCCGAGTGTATTGAGATATTGGCCAATCATGCCCTGATTACCAAACAGTATCAGAAGCAGATAACCCAAAACCACAGGTGGCAGCACCATCGGCAATTGCAAACATGCTTCGACCAGAAACTTGAGCCGAAATTCATGTCGGGCTAAAACCCAAGCCAATGCTACTGCAAAAGGTAAACAGAATAAGGTCGCAAAGCTGGCCACCTTGGCAGATAGGTAGAGCGCACTGAGTTCTTCTGGACTTAACATCTTGCAGTTATTTCTCCAGTCATTATCTAGGGATTCAGCCTAAATCCATATTTTTTAAAGATGGCTTTGGCTTGTGTACTTTTTTGTATAAATTGTTCAAATTGCACTGCTTCTTTATTCTGCGCACCTTGCCGTGTCAAAGCTAAAGGATAAACAATCGGACTATGTGAATTTGCTGGGAAAGTACCGATGATTTTCACTTTTCGACTGATCATGGCCTCAGTTTTATAGACAATCCCCACTTCACATTCACCGCGTTCGACGAAAGCCAAAGCCGAGCGTACATCATCCGTTCCAACAATTCGTCCTTTCAAGCCATTTAACCAGTTCAGTTGGGTCAGACTTTGCTTGGCATATTTCCCGGCAGGTACCGATTCCATTTGACCGGTACATACATAACCTTTAAAGGACTGGGCAAAATTAAAACTGGACTGGGGTTTAAAATGAATATTCAAATGTTTCGGGCTGATCGCCACTAATTGGTTTAACAGGATGGGATGAACTGAACTTGAATTTATGAGTTTCTTGTGTACCAGATATTTCATCCAATCCTGATCAGCTGAAAAAAACAAATCACTACTAGCTCCTGCTTCGATCTGTTTGGCTAAGGCAGAAGATGCACCAAAAATGGTAATAATTTTAGTTTGCGGATGTCGAGCTTGGTAAATTCTGGAAATTTCGGTCACAGCATTATTTAGACTCGCTGCGGCGTAAACCTTCACTGTTCCTGCATGGACTGAGGAAAACATCATGGCAATGCACATGGATAAAAACAGAGATTTTTTCATGTGCATCTACCCTTATTAGTGAATAAATAAGCCTTGAACAAGATCCCCTTCTTTCAGGCTTTTTCCTGCCGGAATGCGAACCAGACAATTGGCCTGCATGAGATTGCTCAGCATATGTGATTGCTGCTTAGACAGACTTTTAACTCGTAAAACCGACTGCTCAAAGCTGGCAGACATTCTTAAAAAGCGCTCTCTGGCATTCATTTTCAGATCATGGGTGAGTACAGCATTAAACCAGTTCGGCTGAGATTTGTGTCCTTGTAAGGCATTTAATAAAGTTGCGGTGTAGATCTGCATGCCCACATACACTGCTGCGGGATTGCCCGGCAAACCCAGCAGATAACAATGTGAACTATCATTGCGCTGTAGCTGGGCAAAGAACATCGGCTTGCCCGGCTTCTGTTTTACTTTCCAGAATATCTGTTCAAAGCCTAAATCTAGTGCTACAGGCCGAATGAAATCATAATCTCCGACAGATACACCGCCCGTGGTTAAAATCAGGTCATGGCTTGCTGATAATTCTTGAATGAGATCCCATACTGCCGCTTCAGTATCTGCAACATGAAAAATCTCAACCTGCTGCCCAGCTTGCTGAAACCAGGCTTCAATCAGGGGACCGTTGGCATCAAAAATTTTACCCGCTGCAAAATCCTCGATACTTTCAGCAACTTCATCACCTGTAATGACCACAGCCACTTTAGGATATTGAAAAACCTTAACAATATTGATCCCCGCCATGCTTAAAGAGGCAATTGCACCGACTGACAGCTGCTGACCTTTATTGGCCAATAATTGCCCGACTGAAATTTCTTCGCCCACATCCCGAATATCGGCATGAGCTTTAAGCTGTTCTGTAATTTTGATTCTCGATGAATCAATCACTTGAACAATTTCCTGACGTGCGACCGTAGTAGTCCCAAGCGGAATTTTAGCGCCGGTAAAAATCCTGACGGCCTGACCATCCTGAAGTTGCAGCTCATCCTGTTGCCCTGCCCGAATTTCACCGATGAGATGAAACTCGCTTTCTGATTCAATTGCAGATTGGGTACATAATGCATAACCATCTACGGCACTTTGCGAAAATAACGGTAGATTAATCCCAGAATAAATATCTTCTGCTAGATAACGATTTAGGGCTTGGTTTAACTTCAGTCGTTCAGTTGCTAACACTTGAGTATGCTGCAAAATTAATTCTAAAGCTTGATCGACTGTAATCAGACCATGTTCTGCTCCGCATCCAGACATTATTGATAACCGCCTTGATGTGGAATATTTTTTTGCACATCAAATAAATGTACCAATGCTGGTAATACGGCAATTAATGATTCTTTGGCGCCTTGTCGGCTGCCCGGTAAAGTCATTACCAAACTGTTATCAATATAGCCCGCAACGCCACGACTTAAAGCTGCATACGGCGTGCGTTTCTGGCCGAAACTGCGTGAAGCTTCCATGAGTCCAGGAATTTCCCGTTTCAGTAAAGGCTGTAAAGTTTCAACTGTTAGATCTTTAGGACCTAAGCCTGTTCCACCTACAGTCAGGATCAATGGATAGTCATTTTTTTGTTGATGAACCAATGCCAATAACTGTTCAGGATCATCTGGAATCACTTGATAGGCTATATTTTCAAAATTGGCTTCTTGTAATATTTCCAGAACATTTTGCCCTGCTGTATCCGTTTTTTTACCGGCAGCGACTGTATCTGAAAGCACAATGATGGATGCTGGCAATGCTTCTTTTAAAACACGGGCAAAATGCGATTTACCGCCTTTTTTCTTTTGCAATTTACATTGATCCAGACATAAGTCTTCCGGTTCACAATGTGGTTTGAGCATGTCATAGAGGGTTAATCCAGCCAGACTAACGGCAGTCAAGGCTTCCATTTCCACACCAGTTGGACCAATAGTCTCTACTGTGGCAATAATTTCGACATGCGCATCAAACAGTTCATATTCCACATCTGCGCGATAAATTGGTAAAGGATGACACAGCGGAATCAGTTCATCGGTTCGTTTAGCCCCTAAGATTCCGGCGATGCGAGCTGTCTTTAGAGCATCACCTTTTTCCGTATTGCCATTTCGTAATAACTCAATGCAATGTGGCGGTGCATGCAGAATCCCTGTAGCTACTGCAGTCCGATAACTTTCTGCTTTCATCCCGACATTTTTCATTGCATGTTCCTATAGTTCATTTCTTCTTTAAACGTATGTCTGTTCTGACTTATATCGGCCATTGATAGATGAATGGCATATTTTCTTTGGCATGATGGCAATGTTGATGCGTCTCATCTGAATGTTCTGAATGACGATGCGTATGAGTAATTTCTACATCTTTACGGATACAACACCCCTCAACATATTGACTGCTGCCATCCATATAAAACTCTTCTTTCCAGACTGGCACCTCATGTTTGACCCGCTCCACTGCTTCCTCACAAGCGGCAAAAGCCTCACGTCGATGTGCAGCATAAGCAATTGCAATAATGGCTTTTTCACCAATATCTAATGCCCCAATTCGATGAATCACCCGCACATAGGACACGCCGTATTTGGTCTGGATTTCCTGCTCAATCTGGCGAATCATTTTTTCTGCAACAGGTTTATAGGCCGTATATTTCAGTGCCTTGACTGCTTTACCTTCATGGTGATTACGTACCGTTCCGATAAATACGCCGATTCCACCACATTCAGGAAAAGACTGGATCGGATCAAAACTTTCCAGATCTAAAGCAGTATCTTGGATCCGGGAAATCTGTTTGAATTTGCTCATTTCAGCCTCCTGCTACAGGTGACAACAGCACCAAAGTACTGTCAGCATGAAGAGGTGTCTGACGTGAAATGATATCTTCACCGATGGCACAGGCACAGCGTTCAATCATGCCAAATGCATCAGGATAATCTTGTCCCACCTGATTCAAAACTTCAGATACGGTACTTTGAGATTTGCAGATAATTTCGAGATCTTGCGGTAACTGTCGTTCTACCGCACCGAAGGCTTCAATTCTGATTCTGATCTGTGACATCTTAGCCTCCTATCATATGCATACTAATTTTGCGGCTGTTTTGATTCATACTTTGATTTTTTAAACGCTGCTCTATGGCATGAAAGCCCTGTTCTTTGTTCCAGATATATCGGGATAAAGCACCATACAAATTCAACTCACTTAGAGCGACAGATGAATTTAATGATTTGATTTCCTTTTTAAGATTCAAACCTTGAGGTGCAAACAGGCAATTGTAAAATTCACCTTGTGCAGTCAATCGCAAGCGGTCGCAGCTGCCACAAAATGAATTGGTAATAGTTGAGATAATTCCAATCGGATGACCAGCAATCAGATACTGGCGTGCGGGTTCCGAAGCTGATTGGGAAGAATTATTAGTTTTTTGAGTGAGCGTAAATTCAGTCGCCAAAGCTTCTAAAATGTATTGTTCACTGACTACATGCTCAGTAGACCAATTGTGATCACCATCAAGTGGCATAAATTCGATAAAGCGCAGGACAATATTTTGCTGAACTGACCAGCGCGCTAAAGGGAGAATCTGATCATCATTGATACCCTGCATCAGCACGGTATTGATCTTAACCGGTAAACCTGCAGCTTGTGCTGCCTGAATTCCTTCCAGCACAGGTGTCAAATCCTTTTGGGTCAGCTGTTTAAACTGATCAGCATCCAGACTGTCCAGGCTGATATTCAGGTCATCCAGTCCCGCCTGCTTTAAGGCTTGTGCATATTGTTTTAAATAATGCGCATTGGTGGTCATGGAAATGCGTTGTAGTCCCAGCTTTTTCAGCGCTTGCAGTTGTTCAACAAAATGCACTACGCCCTGACGCATTAACGGCTCACCACCAGTAATGCGGATATACTGGATGCCATGACGCACCATAAAATCGCAAAATTGATACAGCTCTTCAAAACTGAGCAGATCGTGTTTTTTCATCCATTCAGGATGTTCAGGCATACAATAAACACATTTGAAATTGCAGCGATCGGTCACTGAAATCCTTAGCTTGCGCTTGCCACGACCGAATTGATCGACAAACAAGGCATCATTTTTAAGCTGTGTCATCATATTCATGTTGAACATCCATCTTCAGGCCTTGGGTGGGTTGTTGCACATATGTAGTGCGCGGAACTCAAAACGCCCAATCTTGTAATAATAAGATCTGCAATAAGTGTTCCAACTTTGTGCCAAAAGTAAAATATTCAGTTTTTAGTGCAGAAATTTGAGCTGTTGATACTGTTGCAGTTCATCCAGCGAGTTAATACTGTGAAAAAATAGCGCACGATTTTTAAAACGTGCCACTTGTGCGTGCAAATCAGCAAAACAGTGTTTAAGACTGCGCTGTTCCTGTTCAAGATGTAAGTTCAGGGTTGCCAGACTGCTGCGTTTGACCAGACAAAATGGATAAAGTGGCTTNNGGCTCATCATCTTGATAATAATGAACACTGGGAATAAGTTTCTGGTAAATGGAATAGTCGCGATGGCTGTTAATCCAGACCTGTGCAACATTCGATTTCAGCTGTTGGTGAATCTTGATCAGCTGAATCTGGTCATCGAATTTCTGCAACAGTTTGTTGATGCCATTCATGCGTCTTGCCTGTCCACCCGCCAGGATCACCAGATCAGTACGCGGATAGGCTGTTTTATTATTTTCTCTCTCGGCTCCTTTTTTCATTCTACCGTCTCCAATTGACATGTTTTAATCAGGCCACGGATTTCAGGTAAACACGAACCACAATTCCCTCCGGCTTTTAAACATGCGGTCACCTGTTTTTCATCCGTAATATTTTTAGTTTTAATGGTTTCAATGATGCGGTTTTTACCGACTTTAAAACAGCTACAGACCAGTGGACCTTCATTATTTGCCATCGACATTGGCTGTCCGGCAAGTAAAGCCTTACGGTGCATAGCACTTAAACGTTCACGTTTAAACAGACTTGCTACCCAGTCGCGATCCGGCAATAAGGCCTTCGGTGCAATATATAGGCTGGCAATCACATGACCATCCTGAAGTATCACACTATGACTAATGTGGGCGGTCTGATCTTCGAGATTCAGCCATTCAAAACTTTCATCCTGAAATGGCAATAATTCTTTTAAATGCTCAGTGGTGTAGCTAAATTTTTTCCGATCTGCCAGTTCATAACGTACTGCCTTGCTGGTAGTGATTTTAGTCCACCACACGGTGGCTTCAATCGACGGCTGTACGATTTTTTCAAAGCCTTGACGCACATAAAATACGCCTTGCCACTGACTATAAAATGGATGAATGATGACCGGAGTATGCTTGAATTCTGGTTCACCCGAAATGGCATCCACCACTGGATTGACCAGCTTGCCAATACGCGCGTCGGATGCGACCTGATCATTCCAGTGAATCGGGGCAAACACTTGACCACGGCGGATATTGTCACTGACAGTCGCACGCAAGACACAATTGCCCCATTGCGATTTGACTTCTACCAGCTCGTCATCTTTAATCCCGTATTTCAAAGCATCATGTGGATGAATCTCACAATAAGGTTCAGCACGATGTGTGCTGAGATTTGCAGATAAACCGGTACGGCTCATGGTATGCCACTGGTCACGGATTCGGCCGGTATTTAAAATTAAAGGATATTCACTGGAAACCAGATTTACTGGATCAATCGCTGTGGTAGCAATAAACTTGGCTTTGCCATCCGCATGACTGAACTGACCTTGAGCAAATAACCGGGTGACAGATTTCGCATCTTGATGCTTATCCCAAACTGGCCACTGCACTGGATCCAGTTCGTCATATTCTTGTGCAGTTAAATTACTTAAGCCTTGCAGGTTGAAATAACGGAAATATGGCGTTTCAGATCGCTGACTTAAATCAGAGTTTTGCTCGGCAGATAATCGGACATGCTCCAGAAAAATGTCATGGCTATTATTAAAATCAAAACCTGTGAAACCCATCTTCTGAGCCACCTGACTGATCGCCCACCAGTCAGCTTTGGCTTCACCCGGTGCATCCAAAAATGCATGCTGACGTGAAATACGACGTTCCGAATTGGTCACGGTACCGTCTTTTTCTCCCCAGCCTAATGCAGGCAGCAAGACATCGGCATATTGGGTCGTATCTGTATCTTGGCAAATATCGGATACCACCACGAATTCGCATTTTTCTAGCGCACGTTTGACCTGATCGGCATCTGGTAAGCTGACCACCGGATTGGTGGCCATAATCCAGATCGCCTTGATCTTGCCACTTTCAACGGCCTGGAATAAATCAACTGCTTTCAGTCCTGCTTGTTTAGCAATATACGGACTTTGCCAGAAATTTTGTACCAGCTGCTGATGACCCGGATTTTCTAAATCCAGATGTGCAGCCAGCATATTGGCTAGCCCCCCGACTTCACGGCCGCCCATCGCATTTGGCTGACCAGTCATGGAAAATGGCGCTGCGCCCAATTTACCAATTTTGCCTGTTAATAGATGACAATTGGTAATGCTGTTGGCTTTATTCACCCCTTGCGAAGACTGATTGACCCCCATTGAAAACAGGGTCATAACTTTTTCAGTTTCGGCGAATTTCTGATAAAAAGTTTGCAGTTTCTCGACTGCAATACCGGTACGTTGAGCAACTTCTTGAATCGGAGACTCAGCTTCACTTTGTACTAAGGCTTGCTCCAAGCCTTGTGTATGTTGAGCAATAAATTCTTGGTCTGCGTGACCATTTTTCCAGAGGTACTGCAATAAGCCATTAAACAGCGCCACATCCTGACCTGGCAGAATTGGTAGGTGTAGATCTGCTGCTTCACAGGTGCTGGTAAAGCGCGGATCAACCACGACCACAAACAGGTCGCGCTGTTCCTTGGCTTTCATAATGCGTTGGTACAATACTGGATGGCACCAAGCGGTATTTGAACCAACCAACACCACCATATCGGTATGTTCGAAATCTTCGTAGCTAGCTGGAACCAGATCTTCACCAAAAGCACGCTTATGCGCGGCTACGGCTGAGGACATGCATAGGCGTGAATTAGTATCGATGTTTGCAGTACCGAGATAGCCTTTGACGAATTTATTCACCACATAATAATCTTCGGTCAGCAGCTGACCTGAGACATAGAACGCGATACTGTCTCGGCCATATTGATCGATGCATTGCTGGAATTTATTGGCAATGGACGAAACTGCAGTATCCCAACTGGTAACTTCACGCAGATCTTTCCGACCCAGCATTGGCTGCAGTAAACGGGTTTCCAGCCCCAAAGTATCTGCCAGATTACTACCTTTAATGCATAACTTGCCATAATTAGAAGGATGGTTAACATCGCCTTCAACAGTCACTTTAGGGCCTGATGTGGTCGGCGTTACATGTGCAGTCACACCACAACCCACGCCACAATATGGACAGGTGGTTTGAGTCGTCATCGTTTTTAATTCTGTGGAGCTATGCAGTTTCACCACTGGGATACTATTCATTGCTGCTGTGCTCCTAAATTATCTAAGTCCACGTAATTCCGATTTTTATCTTGGCTTTATTTGAAATACGAAATTTGTGTAAGCATTCACTATCGTGAGGTGGCATGGATGCCACCGATTCCCATCATTACAGGACGTAATGTATGGGAATCCAAGATTTTTGTTACTTTTGATCTTTCAAAAGTAAGGGAATGCCTACACGTAAACAGTCGCTTCAGCGCTTCAGGTGAGGCTGTGACGGCCCTAATGAAGTGCTAATTACAGAGAACTAATTAGCCTGCTTTCTTTAATGCAAAATCCCGACCAAACAGCAGTTTATTTCGAATCGAAGTGATCGGTGTCTGATCTGCAATCAGCTCGGCATACCAGGCACCATCCTCAGTATCGCCAAACAGCACCGCACCAATGACTCTATCCTTTTGAATAATAATGCGTTTATAGATCTGACGTTTCTCGTCATTCAGTACGATATCTTCAAAATCATCTTTTGGTTCGAAGTCACCTGCAGAGAACACATCACAACCACTCACTTTCAGCTGAGTTGGAACCGTTGGCGCTTTAAAGGTTAAGCTGCCATGCTCGGCCAGATGTGATGCACAAATGAACGCTTGACCCCAAAGTGGTTCAACTAGACCAAAGGTTTGACCACGGTGCTCGATACATTCACCCACCGCATAAACACTTGGATCAAAAGTCTGCATAGTGTCATTCACCAGCACACCGCGATTACAAAGCAGACCAGCACTGTGTGCCAATGCGATATTTGGACGAATACCCACAGCAAACACCACCAGATCAGCAGCCAGCACGGTGCCATCTTTGAGTTTCACTTGGGTCACATGACCTTCTTCACCAATCAGACATTCGGTATTCGCTTCAGTCAGGATGGTGATGCCCTTCTGCTCAATCGCTGTTTTCAGCATCTGGCTGGCTTTGCTATCCAGCTGACGATCCATAATGCGGTCCATCAGATGTAATACTGTGACATTCATGCCTTGCTGTTTCAGGCCATAAGCCGCCTCTAGACCCAGCAGACCGCCACCAATCACCACCGCATTTTTCTTGGTTTTGCAGTAGTCCAGCATGTTGTTCACGTCATAAATGTCGCGGAAGCTGAGTACGCCTTTTAAGTCGCTACCTGGAATTGGCGGAACGAATGGCTTAGAACCTGTCGCCAGAATCAAACGGTCATAACCGATCACTTCGCCTTTTTCGGTATAAACCTGCTTACGCGGACGGTCGATACGAACCGCTGGATCACCTGCAATCAGATGGATACCTTTGTCAGCATACCAAGCATGTGGATGCAGCATGATGTCATCAATCGTTTTCTCGCCAGAAAGCACTGGCGACAACATGATGCGGTTGTAGTTGCCCCACGGCTCTTCACCAATCACAGTAATTTCATATCGGTCTGGTGCCATATCCAGCAGGTCTTCCAGACAGCGCATGCCTGCCAGACCATTACCGACCAGTACCAGTTTCATTTTTTCCGGTGAAACACCGTTATTGGTGATATAAGTTTTTTGTGGCACTGGGCTAATGAATACTTTGCCGTTTTCAATCTTGCTTGGAAAAACCAGTAGCTTTTGGTCTTTATCTTCCAAACAGCGGCCAGTCGCCAGACTGAAATGCTGCTTGTAAATTGGTGAAGCGACAACACGCTCGCCTTGCAGGTCACCAATGATGCCGCGTGACATCACAAATGCTTTACTAAATGGATCCTGGTTACTGAGTGCATAAACACGTTTTTCTGAACCCACACGGAAGATCGCAATTTGCTGATCTTCCACCAAGGCTGCAACGCCAGTATTAGACGTGATGTCATCCAGTGCACACACTTCGACCCAATTCAGTTCATTCATATCTTTAAACATTGTCATATTCTTGCTCCTTTATTCTTTGAATCAGGCTTCAACTACCGGAATACGGCTGGCATTGCGTTCAGCTTCAGTTTTCGGACGGATCTGACCGCGCACTTGTGCAAACTGGATATGTGGATCGTTTTGCTGTTCAGCTTTGGCATTGATAAAGGTTTTGAAACGTTTACGGACTTCTGGATCTTCAACTGCAGTACGCCATTCATCCTGATAAGTGCCCACTACATGCTGCATACGACGCTCTAATTCTGCTGCCAGACCAAGTGAATCATTGACGATGACATCTTTCAGGTAATCCAAACCACCTTCGAGGTTGTCACGCCACACCGAAGTACGTTGCAGACGATCAGCCGTCTGGATATAGAACATGAAGAAACGGTCGATATAGCGGATCAGGGTTTGAGTATCTAGATCAGAAGCCAGCAGTTCAGCATGACGTGGTTTCATACCACCGTTACCGCAAACATACAGGTTCCAGCCTTTTTCAGTCGCAATCACACCGACGTCTTTGCTTTGTGCTTCGGCACATTCGCGGGTACAGCCAGACACGGCCATTTTCAGTTTGTGCGGAGAACGTAAGCCTTTGTAGCGGTTTTCCAGATAGATCGCCAAGCCAACAGAATCATCCACACCATAACGGCACCAGGTGCTACCAACACAAGATTTAACCGTACGCAGCGATTTACCGTAAGCATGCCCTGATTCAAAACCGGCATTGATCAGTTTTTCCCAGATTTCTGGAAGTTGATGTAGCTGCGCACCAAACATATCGACACGCTGGCCCCCAGTCAGTTTGGTGTACAGACCATATTCTTTAGCAATTTGACCAATGACGATTAGACCATCTGGAGTGACTTCACCACCTGCCATACGAGGAACGACAGAGTAAGTACCATCTTTTTGAATGTTACCGAGGTAATAGTCGTTACTGTCTTGCAGGCCGGCATGGCTTGGTTTCAGTACGAAGTCGTTCCAGCAAGATGCCAGAATGTTTGCCACAGTCGGCTTACAGATATCACAGCCCAGACCATGGCCATGTTGCTGAATCAGGTTATCAAAGGTCTTGATTTCATTAACACGAACCAGGTGATACAGCTCTTGGCGTGAATAAGCGAAGTGTTCACACAAATGGTTATTCACTGTCACGCCTTGGCGTTGCAGTTCAGATTTTAGGACTTGTGTCACCAACGGCGCACAGCCGCCACATGCCGTAGCAGCTTTGGTGCATTTTTTCAGTGCGCCAAGCGAAGTAGAACCGTCGGCAATTGCAGAACAGATATCGGCTTTAGATACGTTATTACATGAACAGATGGTTGCGCTGTCTGGGAGCAGATCTACACCGCTACCGCCTGCTTTTGCAGTCGCTTGATCAAAGCCCGGCATGATTAAACTTTCTGGATTTTCTGGTACTTCCAAGCCATTCAGCATCATTTGCAGCAGGTCGTTATATTCTTTAGCACAACCGACCAGTACCGCACCCAGCAGTTTAGTCTTTTCAGCATTAACTACGATTTTTTTGTAGACCTGCGCCGCTTCATCGGCATAGAAGTAGCTCAGTGAACCTGGTGTCATGGCATGTGCATCACCAACAGAAGCTACATCCACACCCATGAGTTTCAGCTTGGTACTCATGTCCGCGCCCGCAAATGCTGTACATTCATCCTGCAGCACATGTTTCGCAGCAATACGTGCCATGTCGTAGCCTGGAGCAACCAGACCAAAAATCTTGTTATTCCACAGCGCACATTCACCAATTGCGTAAATGTCCGGGTTCGAAGTCTGGCAATAATCATTGATCATGATCCCGCCACGTTCACCAATCGCCAGGCCGCTTTGACGTGCCAGTTCGTCACGTGGACGGATCCCTGCAGAGAACAGGATGATGTCGGTTTCTAGTTCAGCGCCATCACCAAACTTCATGACATGTTTAGCATTTACGCCGTCTTCAATAGACGAAGTTGCTTTTTGGGTATGGACTTTAACGCCCAGATCTTCAATTTTGGTACGTAGCACTTTACCGCCTAGGTCATCAATCTGTACTGCCATCAAGCGTGGTGCAAACTCAACTACGTGAGTTTCCAGATTCAGGTCACGCAGCGCTTTTGCTGCTTCCAGACCCAGCAAACCACCACCGATCACGACACCGTTTTTTGCATTCAGGCTCGCTGCACGGATCGCATCCAGATCTTCAATGGTACGGTAAACAAAGCAGTTTTCACGGTCGTTGCCTGGAATTGGTGGAACAAAAGCATAGGAGCCGGTAGCTAAAATCAGTTTGTCATACGCAATCACATCGCCATGATTAGTGGTGACTGTTTTATTAACAGTATCGATTGCAGTCGCTTTGGTACTCAAACGCAAATCAATTCCATACGCATCTGCAAAGTCATTACGGCAAAGGGTTAAATCCTTGGCTGATTTTCCAGTGAAATATTCAGTTAAATGTACACGGTCATAAGCCAGACGCGGCTCTTCTGCCAGAATCGTAATTTCAACGTCATCACCCGCATGCTCAAGCACAGATTCAATGAATTTGTGTCCTACCATGCCATGGCCAATCATTACCAGTTTCATATTCCTTCTCCTAAATTTTCTAAATCTTGTATCTTGTGTTTTAAGCCAGGTTGTTTCGTTCAAGGACAGCTTCTTCATACAACTTTTGCTCTTTGGCCTTATGCTCAACCGAGAAGCGAATCATCAGAACAAAACTTGCTGCAATCACGACCAGGCCGCCAAGCGCCATCAGACAGGTTTGAATATCCAGCATACCTTTAAGTAAGAATCCTGCTGCGACCGCACCCACATTACCGCCTGCACCGATAATGCCGGCCACACCACCTAAAGCATCACGGTCAATAAATGGCACCAGCGCATACGTTGCGCCACATGCCATATGGGTAAATAATGCGAAGACAGTCATGGTGATGATGGCCAACATGGCACTGTTCATTTGCGAGAATAAAATCAGGAATAAGCCTTCCATCAAGATCATGGCAAACAGCACTTTGGTACGTCCGTCCAGGCCTTTTTTGATGGCAACTTTGTCTGAAACGATGCCACCCAGTGCACGGGCAAATAGTGCTAGCAGACCGAAGATCCCGGCCGTCATACCTGCTTCTTTTAAACCAAAGCTGAAGTTTTCTACGTAGTACATGGCTACGATGTTATGAATGAAGATTTCGATACCGAAACAGGCCGCATAAGCGCCAAATAGAATCCAGACACGGTAGTTACGTGCAGCATGCATCAGAATTGCCATGCCACCTTTTTTCTCGCTACCAACCTGAATTCCTGCTGCACGCAGTTCTTTAAAGTTGCCTTGTGGACAGTCCTGAGTGAATTTCCAGTACAATGCACCGACGATCAGCATCATTAGGCCTGGAACGATCAGGGCAATTCTCCAGCCCATCGCCTGTTCAACACCGAACATCACCAGAGCAGCCAGAAGTAATGGCATCAAGGCTTGAGTCGCACCACCACCGGCATTGCCCCAGCCTGCAGATGCCGCATTTGCTGTACCCACGACATTCGGCGCAAACATGATGCTGGTGTGATATTGGGTAATGACGAAACTGGCACCAATGGCGCCAATCAGTAAGCGGAAAAACAGAAAGGATTCATAGCTATTCGCAGAGGCCACACCAAAGACAGGGATACTGCCGAGTACCAGTAATGCGGTATAGGTTTTTCGTGGACCATATTTGTCACATAGCGGACCAACAATCAGTCGAACCAGAATGGTGATCGCGACTGCTGCAATATTGATATTGGCGATTTGATCTTTGGTTAAGCTGAATTCACCCGCGATCACAGGCATCAGCGGTGCACAGGCGAACCAGGCAAAGAAGCAGACAAAAAACGCGAGCCAACTCATATGGAAGGCTCTCATTGCTGCGCTGCTGAAATTCAAAAGACTTATTTTTGTTGCTTTCTTTTCATATAAATTTGAAGACATCACCATCTCCTTCCAGAACTGAACGTATAGGCTTATCTGCTATGCGAATCGCTGCACACCAGATGCGATCAGAACGGACGTCATTGGCCGTCTTACAAATTTCTTTAGAGTCGTCTTTGACTCAAATTCTATTAAGCACAAAGCGTGCCAATAAAATAATTCTATAAATAAGTATTTGTATTTATATTATTTATCGAAAGGTACTTTTATATTTTTTCTAAATTATAGTGGCTGCAAATCAAGTTCTTTCTCATTTCCCTGAGAATATTCTTATCAAGATTTTAAAATTGCCACTTCACTGCACTATTTGGCACAGCTTTAGTGCAAGGAAGAACATAATCAAACTAGATATTTTTAATTAAAGAAAAACGTGTAGTTAAAACTTAAACTTTTTAAATGAGTTAGCTAATTAAGAATCTAGATGTGTCTAATACAATTAGATTTGAAAAAATTTTAATTTCAGATTGTCTACTTCACTTGAATTTCGGACATATAGAGAAAAATATAAATTTATTCCATATTTTTTAAATGATTAGGTGGTAGCAACATTAAATAGAGAGCCAATCCAGAAACTGAATAGCATGGCAATGATGCCCCAAATCATGACACGCAGTGCGCCTTTCCACATGCTGCCACCACCCGCATAACTGGCTAATGCTCCCATCATTCCCAGACTAAGTACTCCCACCAGCATCACACCCTGATCTAGCAGGTGTGAAGGCAAAACTAAAATGGATACCAATGGAAATAAAGAACCCACCGTAAATGCTGATGCTGAAGAAAATGCCGCCGTAAAGGGCCGGGCAGCTGTCTGTTCCAGAATTCCAATTTCATCACGTGCATGCGCATCCAAGGCATTATGTGCAGTAAGCTGTTTTGCCACTTCTTCGGCCAGATCAGCTTCTAACCCTCGCTTGATATAAATATTTTTTAGTTCTCTTAATTCATGTACGGGATGCAGATTTAATTCCCGCTCTTCCATGGCGAGATCATTTTTTTCAATATCCTGTTGCGACTTAACCGAAATATATTCCCCAGCTGCCATTGAGGCTGCACCAGAAATCAGGCCAGCAACACAAGCAATCAAAAGTGTTTGTGAAGAAGCACCACTGGCTGCCATCCCGACAACCAGACTGGTTACGGAAATAATTCCATCATTGGCACCAAGCACTGCGGCACGCAACCAGCCAGAACGTTGTATATAGTGTTTTTCATGATGATGGGAATGAAGCATGTCTTTCTCGTTCTTCTAGCGGATGAAATAAGGTTTTGAATTTTAGTCACTTACTATTTTATCATCTTACTTTAAGCTAAATATTTCAAATATGAATCTTCACTTTCAGAGGTATCTTCGAGTTTTATTTAATTATTTTAAAAAAATAAAAATTACTTATTGATGATGTTTAAATGGGTTTTAGCCAGCGGTCGCCATAAATAACCCACTGGCTAATCTTGAAGGATGAACTTCTGATTATTATCAATGACCTTTCACTTTAGATAAGTAATAAGGTCAAAAGCTTGAACTAAATGCATTGCATCAAATAATTGATATCAATACCACTTCTTAACCTCGGATGGCAGCTTCAATTGCAGCGACATCAATTTTCTTCATGTTCATTATGGCATCAAAGACTCTTTTAGCAATATCACGGTCTGAACTGTATGATGCTTCAAGTAAAGCTTTAGGGATGATTTGCCAAGATACTTCCCATTTATCCTTACACCATCCGCATTCACTTTCCTGACCGCCATTATTGACGATCGCATTCCAATAGCGGTCTGTTTCTTCCTGATCCTCTGTGGCAACTTGAAATGAGAAAGATTCATTATGCTGAAATACAGGTCCTCCATTTAAACCAATACATGGAATACCCAGTACGGTAAAGTCTACTGTGATGACATCACCTGCTTTACCAGAGGGATAATCTCCAGGTGCAAGAACGATGGCACCTACAGATGAATTTGGAAAAGTTTCTGCATAAAATCGTGCGGCTTCTTCAGCATCATGATCGTACCAAAGACAAATGGTATTCTTTGCAATATTCATGATCTCACCTCTTCTTTCAGAATAGGTTTTAAACTACCTAAGAACTCTTAAATATCTCATCTATTAGTTGAGTCCTATTCTTCCCATCTTTCACCCAAAATTAAGATAAGCCTGTTTTAGAATTGTATGTTTATTGATCTAATTGGCTGAAAGCGTCATCAAAAAGAATAGTTTTAAAGAGTCGAGAGGAAACCTTTATCACCACTTAATCATAATATGTGATTCTCTTTTTTGAGAATCGATCAAGCTGCTTTAAAAATCCTTCGAAATAATCTTTCTGCTTTTCTTCAGTTCGATAACCTGCATATAAAGTCCGGCGCAGTCCATTCGGTGCTACACACTCCAAACGGCGTGAAGTTACCCAGCCCTTTTTTTCATATTCATTCACTACCCAATCTGGCAAGGCTGCAATTCCCCGACCACTGGCAACCAGTTGAATCAGCATTTGAGTCAAGTCGGTGGTTCGAATTTGTTTAGGTAAAATATTCGCTGGAATAAACAGGTGTGACATGATATCCAGACGATGCTTATCCACTGGATAAGTAATCAGTGTTTCTTCCGCCAATTCTTGGACGCTAATGTTTTGGGCGCGCACTAAAGGATGGGTATTCGACAGCACCAAGCGCGATTCATACTCAAAAATCGGGAAATACTCTATGCACTTTAGTTCAATCGGATCGGCGGTAATAAGCAGATCGAATTCACCTGTTTGTAACAGTTCATGCGGATTAGCCTCAAAACCTGAAGCGAAATCCAAATCTACATCTGGATATTGAATACGATATTGATTGAGTAAAGGCATCAACCAGTCGAAACAGCTATGGCATTCGGAAGAAAAAATGATCCGTCCTGTCTGTCCATGTACAATGCGGGTAATATCACTCTGCGCAACATGGACTTGAGGCAAAATATCATCTGCCAGCTTCAGCAAGCGCTGCCCCACATTGGAAAAACTGACTGGACGGCTTCGGCGATTGACGACTTCGACTCCGAACCATTGATCCAATTCACGAAGCTGATGGGATAAAGCTGAAGGCGTGAGACAAAGATCTCCTGCTGCTGCAACCAGTGAACCATGTTCCCGTAACGCGACTAAGGTTTTTAAATGACGAAGTTCTAACATGAATGACCTGAAATCTATCTAATCTGATTCAATCCTAATTAAATAAGCTTATCCCATTTTCAACCTTAATATTATTAAATTTCATTTTAAAATTTAATTAATGAATTTTTCTCAACCAATAAAATCTACTACTCTTATCAATACAAAATAAAAACCTCCGAAATTAGGAGGCTTTTACTTCAGTTAGAGTTCAAGACTCAACCTCTTTTCAAAAGAAGGAAATACCCTAGCTTAAAAATCATGAGACATTTCCTTCTATTCAGGCTTAATAAACTTAACTGTGTTTTATGAACTGAAAGACTTGATAGGCTGCCTTGATTCGCTCTGCATTGGGAATTTTTTTATTCATCAACATGACCAGTCCAAAATTTTCTTCCGGAACAAACAACACATAGGTGCCAAAGCCATTGGTTGAACCGGTTTTATGAAAAACTTGTGATTTTGCCTGAACAGTATTTTTGACTACTGGATTTGCTTGCATCACGACTTTTTCAGAATTACTTACCAGCAAAATATCGAGCGTCGTCGGATATGCAAAAGTCTCCCAACCGAGTGCTTGGGTCATTTTTCCAAGCTTAAAATATCCATGATGAGTTTCCAGAAGCGCTTGTTTAATATCAGTCTTGTTCTTTTTCACGTTCAGATTGGCATCTAATAATTTCAGCACATCGGGAAGTGTAGATTTCACACCATAGGCCTGGGCATCCAAAGCTCCCGGGTTTACCCGCACCGGATGATTGTTCTGATCATAACCAAAAGCATAATGAACCCTTTGTGCTTTCGGAACATTGATATAGGTATTCTTTAAATTGAGTTTTGGAAAAATCGTCTGTTCCAGCAATACGCTAAAAGGAACATTCATTGATCTTGCACTTAACTCACCAAATAAGCCAATACTGGGATTTGAATATTGCCGATATTGGCCAGGCGGATGTTTAACCTGCCAATTTTGGAAATATTCAAGAACTTGCTGATCAGTCTTAACCTGATCCGGGAATTGCAAAGGTAAGTTTCCACTCGTATAAGTCGCCAATTCCAGCAAACTGACTTTGTTAATTTCTGAATTCTTTAAATCAAGCCAATATTTAGCTGGATGATCATTAAAAGAAAGCTTGCCCTGACTTTTGGCATAGCCCCCTGCAATGCCAGTAAAAATTTTACTTACAGAACCTAATTCAAAAATTGTTTGCCGATCAACAGCTTTATGGTCGATATGAGATTGCAGGCCATAATAATATTCATGATTTTTTCCCTGATAAATCACCCCGACTGCCATTCCCAATACATCATATTGTTGCATGAGTGGCTTGAATGACTGATCAATAGTAGCCTTAATATGATTTCCCTTTGTTTCATTTGCATTTGCCTGAACGCTAAATCCTATAGCCAAGGCAATGATTCCTGCCTTAAATCCCTTCACAGTACTTAAAACCATTCTTATTTCTTATCCCATTTAAGAAAGTGGTTATCTTCTCATTTATTTACCCACTCATCCTTAGTAGATTCTTTATTTCTCTTTCCATTGATTAGTGAGTTCAATTTCTGAATTATTCAATCTCTCTTGTCTATAAGTTGCTTCCTCATAGAGGACATATAGTCATCCCAAGCTCTCTCCAATTTTTTATAAAACTGGTAGAACTGGCATACCTATAAAATTTGAAAATAAAATATAAGAGTTAAATGAAAATAAGCTAAATCTAGCCATAACTTTAAATTTAAGATTTTATTTTATTAACTAAAAAATTATTCGGTGGTGTATCAAAAAGTATGC
>NZ_DJBE01000038.1:0-8561 GCF_002429925.1 Acinetobacter sp. UBA5984 | reverse complement strand
TCAAGATACAAGAAGCACTGCTACGCAAGTGTGAGGATGCGAAGCATTGATAAGTCCTGAGATTGATAGAATGGCAACACACGATCATTGAGTAAATCAGCCGCTGTAATCGGTGTTTTTGTTGTATAGAGCTTGCAATGAGCGACCTTGCTATAAGTGTCGATGAATGTTTGTTGGTAGATTCGTCCAACACCTTTGAGATTCCCGACATAAAAGGTGTCTTGCGCGCCTAAATAGCCTGGATGAGCTGTTTCGATTTCACCACAAGCAACGTCATCCTCATGCTTACGTTCAAGTGCCGCAATCTGCTGATCATTTAATTCAATACCATCCTGTGCCACTTTAGCCTCAAGTGCTTTTAAACGCTTCTTAAAGTTCTCTAAATCGTGACGAAGCCATATAGAGCGAACCCCACTCCTTGAAACGAATACACCCTTCTTGCGTAATTCATTACTAGTACGGTGCTGACCATATGCGGGATATTGAATTGCGAAATCAATAACAGCCTGTTCAATAGCATCATCTACACGGTTTTTTGAATTTGGTACTCGACGGGACTTATTAATCAGTGCGTCAATATCACCAGACTTCACTAATTCTTGATAGCGATAAAATGTATCTCTTGAAACGCCCATCACTTTGCATGCTCTGGATACATTCTGAAGCTCTTTAGCTAAATTGAGCAGACCTACTTTGTGTTTAATGATTTGATTGTTAGTATGCAACATAAGAAAGTTACCTTTGTTTGATTAAGATTTCGACACCTTTATCAAAACGGGTAAATTTCTCTTTTTCAAGAAGAATGTACGATCAAGTCTGAACGAATACACTTAAATATTGAGGTTGCGCCGCTATAAATTGAATCTGATAGCCATATTTGTTTAACACCTTTTTTACCAGAGAAAAGTCTAGTCCGTGCCCATTTTCCTGGACAGATTTACACCTGAAACACTGTCCCAGGTACTGACTTTATTACATAAGAGCTTCAGAGGTTTATCTATTCTAAGTCACTGAAATTAAAATTAAAATATGCATATCGGCTGACTTAATTTCGTGAGTTTATTTAACACGGCTACACGTGCATGAATTTCATTCACCTGGCTATCAAAGCACTTTGCCGTTAATTTATCGCCTAATAGCTTGATACAGGCTATCTGGGTTTCTATCAAGCTTCGCCAATGTTAACCTGACCACTTTTTCCAAATAGCTCTAGCTAGATGTTTGACTGTTTTTATAATTCGTTTCTCTCTAAATATCCTGTTTTTTGATGTTTCCAAAATTTTGTATTTTTTAGAGGAATAACTGCATGTGTATCTTGATCTAAAATGACTTGTCGGCAGTGCTTGGTGTCATAAGCTTCATCTGTACAGATAGGATCAATTTGCTCATCCAATGAGATTTAATCAAGTAAATCTTCGAGTGCTTATTAATCATTTACATCATTTGTTATAAGCTGAACTGCACGTATTTGCAGCGCTTCAGCATCTATTATACCTATATGGAGTTCACGCTATTTTTGTCGATATTCAAGCTGATGCTTCTTACGCTCCCATTCCTTTCGCCTAGAAACTTCAAACCAGTAGATGGAGACCATCAAGATTTTTTTGATAAATAAAAAGCCCCCCAGTGGTAAGTTTTTGTAACAGGATCTTATTTAACTAAAAATCAGATGAATGTAAGACATATATAAAGTTATTGTTTAGTATACTTCGTTTAACTTATGTTCACCTGAAGTCTACTTCATTAATTAACGATTAGATAATCATCACTTATTACATTAACTTATTGCTTTTTTATAAATTAGAATTTATAGGTTCATTAACCTCCCTATAAAAAATTAATAACTTTTAGGATACTGCTCAAGATGCTTATTATTGACTAGTTCATTCTTAAATCTAAAAAAATTTAAAATTTAAAAGATTGAAAAAACAAAAATGCCAGCATCAAGCCAGCATTTTGAGATAAGTCAGTTATTTATCCAGCTATAGTTCCACCATCTTTACGAGTGATTACTACAGTTGCAGAGCGTGGCCGGGAAGTGGCAGACGAGTTAGTCTGTGATGCAGGCCAATGACTAGTGGGCTTATCATAACTTCGAGAATCTTCTCCAGGATGCTGTACATTAATGAAAATCGCTTTATAGTCTGGTGTCATGGTTACCCCCGTAATCTCGCAGCCTTTCGGACCTGTCAGGAAACGACGTAAAGTTTGATCTGAGACTTGAGCACCGACAATAGTTTCCTGACCAGAAGATGTGATTGTTCGAGTACCATCTCCAACCTTACCAGGTAAAGCAGCCAACATCATACAGTTGGTCGTATCTGTATAAGCACCATCATCAGTCTGAATCCAGAGTACACCACGAGGGTCAAACCACATCCCATCTGGTGAAGACAGATCATTATTATCATTCAAACCTGATAGATTAATATTTTGTGCCATTTTAGCTTCAGCACCAAATAGGTAAATATCCCATCTGAATGTGATGGCTGTGGTCGTATCCTTATCTTCATGTAAGCGGATAATATGACCATTTACATTACCTTTGCCACCCTCAGGATCGCTATAGTTACGTGGATTGGCTGCATCTAAGGCATGTGTAGTGCCGCGGTTAGAGTTATTAGTGAGCGTAACATAGACTTCTCCATTCTCAGGATTAACTGCAACCCATTCTGGACGATCCATTTTAGTAGCGCCTACGCTATCTGCTGCTAGACGAGCAAAGGTCACGACATCTGCTTGGGAATTAAAAGGATAGATATTGTTCAGCTCATTCAAACCATTAATACCATAACTCAGCTCAATCCATTGACCACTCCCGTCTGCATTGAATTTAGCAACATAAAGCTTGCCATGATCCATATATTTATCTCCGACTGCATAACCACCATTACGGTCGTTTTCACTCCATTTATAGTCAGAAACAAACTTATATATATATTCTCCACGTGAGTCATCGCCCATATAGAAAGCCAGGTTATCATCTTCACGAGCACGACTGGCACGACAGTCTTCATGCGCAAAACGTCCTAAGGCTGTACGCTTAACTGGATTTTGTCGGCTATCAAATGGATCAATTTCTACAATCCAGCCAAAAGTATTGGGGCCATTACGATAATCTTTGCTAGCATCACCGGCAGTAATATCTGCACTCCATCGATCATAAAGATCCTGAGGTTCAATTGTACCTATTGCAGATTCCCAGCCATAACGTGAGCTTGAACCTGCTTTTAAACCATAACGCTCCAAAGCGACCGTTTCTTGCGGTAAGCGATGAGCATCATCAGTTTTGCTACGGACAAAGTAACCAATAAAGTTTTCTTCAGTGGTGAGATAAGTACCCCATGGGGTATAGCCGTTGCCGCAGTTGTTATGCGTACCGCGTGTTAGTTTTCCACCTGGTGAAAAGCGTGTAGATAGAAGAGTAGATCCACTCGCAGGGCCTGAAAAGCTCATGACAGTTGAGGCAGTAATTCGACGGTTATAAATCGAATTTTTGACAATTTCTATTTTTTGATTGGAATTGTCTTTTTTGATATGAATGATTGAAACACCATGTGCATTTGTCTCACGAATGACTTCATCTTCAGGGCGGCGACCATCAACTTTGGTTGGACCTTGAGGATGTAAAAAAGTCGGATTGATATATTCATGGTTCATAACGAGTAGACCGTGCTCAGACACAGTCGGGTCATACCGGCCAGAAGTGATATTTAAGCCAAAAAAACTCATTCCATCATGGCAGTCGCCAGAGCGAAACTGAAAGCTTGGCCCATTCGGGATATTGTTGTCATCCCAGTCTGAATATGCAGGATTAATAGAATCTCCAAGTGCATACAGGACATTGGCTTCATAACCGTCTGGTACAGTGACGATATCATTCAAGTTTTTAGCAACTGGTGTAAAGTTCAGTTGCTCTGGTTTTGCATTTGGGTCAATAGCAGGCGGGTTTGGTACAGTCTCGGTTGGCGGCAGAGAAGAGCTATTATCGCTGTCCCCACATCCGGCCAGAGAGGATGCAAGGGCCAATGCTGCAGCCCCACTTGCAGTTTTGGCAATTAAAGCACGACGAGAAATGGATTGTTCTAAAATATCCCGAAAATGATGATTATCTGATGTATTATTATCCAATTCCTGATTTTCATCATAAGGTAAGTAATCTGTCATTATTTTATTCCCATAACTAAGGTCTGGTTGTTTTAAAGTCAGGAATAAATTAGCGGTTGAATATGACAGTCAGGTGAAGCTAATATTGCGGATTTATTAAATATAATATTGATTTATATATTAAAAATAAAAGCAGCTTAAGCTGCTCATAGAGTATTTTCTTCTTTTATGTTCTTTTTATTATTATTCAGTTATGTCCGGTCATCATTTTTCTATCCATTTTCCTGCCGCTAAGCCTAATTCAAATAACAGCCACATTGGAACAGCTAACATAATCATTGATAGGGCATCGGGTGGTGTCACAAACATGGCAATAAAAAAACATCCCACCACAATAAATCGTCTTTTTTCCACCAAGGTCTGTGTGCTGACAACACCAATTATAATAAGCAGGAGCGTGATAATAGGGATTTCAAAAGTAAATCCGAAAACTAAAAATAGTTTTAAACAAAAAGCCAGATAACTATTGATATCGGTCATCGGTGCAACAGTGTCAGGTGATACGCTGATAAAAAAATGAAGGATAGAAGGTAAAGCGATTAAATAGGCAAAAGCAATACCTGCATAAAACAGTACAATACTGCTGATTAATAGTGGTAAAGCTAACTTTTTTTCTTTTAGGTACAATGCTGGTCTAATGAAGGCCCAAAGTTGATACAAAATAAAAGGCATGGCGATAAGTAAAGCAATAAAGAAGTTCAACTTAAATGGAGCCATGAAAGTCGCAGTCACATCTGTTGCAATCATGCTAGAGCTTTCAGGTAACTGAGCGCGTAAAGGCTTTGATAAAAGCTGATAAGTTTGGCTTGCAAAAGGCAGTAAACATAAGAATAGTCCTAATAATACGCCCACAATTTTGAAAAGGTGCTTTCGCAGAATCACTAGATGCCTGGTAATTGGCATTTCTTCTAACGGGATTTGCCGGGTATCGTTGTTGGTTTGAGTCGAAGGCAAAATACTCATACGGCCACCTTTATATCAGCATAAATTTTTTCTTGTTTTGTCACTTTATTCAGCTGGATTGGCGGTAAATGAACAGGTGAAACTGATTCATTAATTAATTGGTAAGTCAGCTCATAGTTCAAAAGATGTTGTTCCGGATTTCTAATGATGGGCTGATGGATTACATTTATATTATCCATTTGTGCCTGCATTTTAATTTCTAATTCCTGAATACGTTTCAGCTCGCTTTGCATTTGTTCCCGTAGTTCCGATAGTCGCAATTCACGGTCAAGATCATTTTGTATATTGCCGGCGATCCTTTTGATTTTGGCTGACCATTTACCTATAAAACGTATCGCTTCAGGGAGTTTATCTGGTCCAAGAATGAGCAAGGCAATTGCCCCAAAGACCAACAGCTCAGTCATTCCAATATTGAGCATAGCAATACCTCAATTCTTGATTGAACTCTCACTGGCTTTAACTTTCGCATCAATCGTTCGAGGGTACTGAAGTTGAGCTGCCTCAGCTTCTTCTTCACGGACAGATTTCTTAAAGTCCTTGATTGCACCCCCTACATCTTTTCCTAGATTTTTTAGTTTAGAAGTACCAAACAGTAAGATCACTACAATTGCAAAAATTAGTACATGCCAGATGGATAACCCTGCCATATTTTATCCTCATTTAATCTTTTTAAATTTATTGGCTTATATCAACACTAACAAATGACAGAGCTATGAAGATTTGATGTCAATATAATGACAAGGGTAATCCGCCCATAAATAACCGAAGTTAAAAATAGAGATCAAGCAGCCATTAATTAGAGGTAGCCTTCGTCTGTTTGCTTGGTGTGGTCTTTCATGGTTGTAATGCCACAGCCAACTCGTTGCATAATCTTGCACTTCTTCCAGTGTTTCAAATAAATGCGTACTTAGACAGCTATAGCGTATAGTTGGATTATAATGTTCAATATACGCATTCTGCTGTAGCTTACCTGGTTGAATATATTCAATACGAATACCTTATTCAGTTCCCCAGCGCCCACATTCATGATTGATAAACTCCGGACTATTCTCAAACCGAATAACTAACGGATTTTCTCGCCACTCTAGCAACTGATTCAACGTACGAATAACCCGAATTGTTGGTAATGAGAATTCTGCTTCAATCGCTAAACCTTCTCGACGAGAATCATCAATTATATTCAATAGCCGACACAAAAAGTGCCCCAAATAGAAGAATTACTGCCACACCGCTGGAAACTTGAACGGAATTAAAAAATAGGTATGGGGTTCAGCGGATGCTTACAAAAAAGATGTCTACACAGACCTCTTTTTTATTTGGGCTTAATACGTGAAATTATTGCTGAGTGTCATCTTCATTCAGAATTTGCCCTGTGTGCTTTGGTGTGATTAAAGGTGCAGTCGGACGCGGTCCTGTGTATTGCAAACCGATACCCGCATAGACATCATCTGCTGCAACTTCGGTTTCAAAACGTTCCTTATCTCGTTCTCGGATTTCTTGGCTAATTTCTTCAACATTACTCTGGTCAACACCCAATTCTTCTAAAATGGCACCGCCAAATAGCATTGCCGACTCGAAGGTTTCTCGAATCATGTAATCCACATTTTGTTTTGCTAAATGCAGCGCATGCTCACGGTCATAAGAGCGAACCAGTAACTTGGTTAAAGGAAATTCATGTTGCACCAACTCTACAATCTTATTCGTCGTTTCTTTGTGGTCTACGCAAACAACAATTGCCTCAGCCGTATCTGCTCCCGAGGCATGTAAAATATCTAAACGAGAACCATCGCCATAGTAAATTTTAAATCCAAATCTTTCAGCGTTTTGAATCATGTCGATATCATTATCAATGATGGTCACATCAATCCCTCGAGCAAGCAGTAATTGACTGGAAACTTGTCCAAAACGACCGAAACCAATCATCAATACTTTTCCAGAAAGTCCTTCGGCAATACGGATATTTTCTAAAGAAGTTTGTTCTGTAGTTTGGGTAAAACGTTTAAATAAAAAGCCAATAATCGGGGTCAAAATCATCGATAAGACTACAATCGCAGTCAGGTTTGAGTGTTCAACAGCACTAATGACTTGAGCACTCATGGCGGCAGTAAAGAGTACAAAAGCAAACTCACCCCCTTGAGCCATCAGTAATGCGCGATCGAGTGCTTCGGAGTGTGAACTTTTGGTCATGCGTGCAATCAGGTAAATCATGGATGCTTTGACAAACATCAGCAGAAGTACAGCACTTAAGATTAACACCCAGTTATTTTTTACGACGTTAAGGTCTAGTGACATGCCTACACCTAGAAAAAATAATCCGAGCAATATGCCACGAAACGGTTCAATATCTGCTTCAATCTGATGGCGAAAAGTGGATTCGGAGAGTAATACCCCTGCAAGGAATGCCCCCATTGCCATCGATAAGCCAGTGACTTGCATCAGTAATGCTGCGCCGAGCACCACCAAGAGTGCTGCTGCAGTCATGACTTCACGGGCTTTGGCTGCAGCTAATAAGCGAAATAAAGGATTAAGCAACCAATAGCCTGCAGCGATTAAACCTGCAATTGAAATTAAACCAATTCCGATGCTCTGCAAACGCGTAGAAGTACTTTCAACAACATGATTCGGTGCGATAAAAGCGACAATGGCCAATAAAGGTACAATCAACAAGTCTTCAAACAGCAGAATCGAGACAATTTTTTGTCCTCGTGGTTGAGCAATGTCTCCACGATCTCCCAAAAGTTGCATTACAATTGCAGTTGAGGTGAGTACAAAGCCTGCAGCACACACAAAACTCACTTGCCAAGAATAGCCATAGACCAAGCCTACAGCCGTTAGCCCTAATGAACAGGCACTAATTTGTAATGTACCTAATCCAAAAATTTCTTTTCTTAAATTCCATAAATACAATGGACGCATTTCTAGTCCAATCACAAACAGATACATCACAATACCAAGCTCAGCGATATGCAAAATAGACACAGAATCGTAGAAAAATGCCAGTCCAAATGGACCAATAATTAATCCTGCAATTAAATATCCCAATACCGAGCTTAATCCTAGGCGCTTGATTAAGGGGACTGCGATCACTGCAGCCGTGAGCAATATGACAGGGGATAAAAGGCTGATAGATGTGGCTTCTGCACTCATATATTTCTCAGATTTTGTATTGGGGCTGTTGACATTGCAAGTATAGAATTTACCCGATAAAGGTAGCCAAATATATATATACAGGCTTCAAGCTAATGCAACTGCAGAGCCTGTAAATAATTTTGTGTAATTGCTTTTCATAAATTTAAAGATGATCACTTAGAACCTATCCAGAATATTTTCTATGCAAAAGGGCTTTGTTGCACAAAGATTTAAAAGACAGCACCTGCTTATCTGAACAGAACTCAAGTGACAACTTGGTTATGAGGACGACCTAATTCTGT
>NZ_DJBE01000043.1:0-45966 GCF_002429925.1 Acinetobacter sp. UBA5984 | reverse complement strand
CAATCTATTTCAGGACAAGACACATCAAGAAATTATTCTTGAGATTCAGCTTTTGGTTTTTCACGTAAGCGAATACCCAAATCACGTAGTTGAGTAGGTTCAACTGGTGCAGGTGCTTGAGTCAATGGACATTCAGCAGTTTTGGTTTTCGGGAATGCAATCACGTCACGGATTGAAGATGCCCCAGTCATCAACATCACCAGGCGATCCAGACCGAACGCCAAACCACCGTGAGGAGGCGCACCGAATTTCAATGCATTTAATAAGAAGCTGAATTTTTCTTCTGCTTCTTCTTCAGAAATACCCAGCGCCTCAAAGATCGCTTTTTGCATTTCCAAAGTATAAATACGCAGTGAACCACCACCGATTTCAGTACCATTCAATACCATATCATAAGCAACAGACAATGCTTCGCCTGGATTATTCTTCACATCTTCAACGCTTGATTTAGGAAGCGTGAACGGATGGTGAACAGAAGTCCATTTGCCATCATCAGTTTCTTCGAACATCGGGAAGTCAACTACCCAAAGCGGAGCCCATTCGCAAGTTGCAAGGTTCATGTCATGACCAATTTTCACACGAAGTGCGCCCATTGCATCATTCACAACTTTGGCTTTGTCTGCACCGAAGAAGACGATATCGCCATTTTCAGCACCAACACGTTTCAATAGATCCAGCACGATAGGCTCGATGAATTTAACGATTGGAGATTGAAGACCTTCGATGCCTTTTTCAAGTTCATTAACTTTGATGTAAGCCAGACCTTTCGCACCGTAGATACCAACGAATTTAGTATATTCGTCGATTGCACTACGTGGCAGTGAACCCGCACCTGGTACGCGAAGTGCAACAATACGGCCTTTAGGATCTTTTGCAGGACCTGCGAATACTTTGAACTCGACGTCTTGCATCAAGTCTGCAACGTCAACAAGTTTCAAAGGAATACGTAAGTCTGGTTTGTCAGAAGCGTAGTCACGCATTGCTTCTGAATAAGGCATACGTTGGAATTTGTCGAATTTGATGCCAAGAAGTTCGTCGAACATCTTAACAGTCATGCCTTCCATCAAATCCATAATATCGTCATCGCTCATAAACGATGTTTCGATGTCGATTTGAGTGAATTCAGGCTGACGATCCGCACGTAAGTCTTCATCACGGAAACATTTAGCGATCTGGTAGTAACGATCTACACCACCTACCATCAACAACTGTTTGAACAGCTGTGGTGATTGTGGAAGAGCATAGAAGCTACCATTAGATACACGGCTTGGAACTAAGTAGTCACGCGCACCTTCAGGAGTCGCACGAGTCAAGATCGGAGTTTCAACGTCCAGGAAACCGTGATCGTCTAAATAGTTACGAATCAGGTTGGTCACTTTAGAACGGAAACGTAAACGATCGATCATTTCAGGACGACGGATGTCCAAGAAACGATATTTCAAACGAATTTCTTCAGAAATGCTTGTGTTTTCGTCATTTAATGGAAACGGAGGAGTTTCAGACTGAGCAAGAACTTCGATTTCTTTACCCAATACTTCGATTTGACCACTCACCATGTTGGCATTTTCAGTACCCGCATAACGGCGACGTACACGGCCTGTAATTTTTAATACGTATTCAGAACGTGCTTTGTCTGCTGTTGCAAACGCTTCAGGTGTATCTGGGTCGATAACCACTTGAACAAGACCGTCACGGTCACGCATGTCAAGGAAGATGACACCACCGTGGTCACGGCGACGGTGTACCCAACCGCATAATGTTACGGTCTGGTCAATTTGAGCTTCGGTTAAAGAACCGCAGTAATGAGTTCGCATCATAGCGTTAAAAATCCAACTATATGGGTTAAGGAAGCGTATACGTAAACAGCGTACCGCCTTTAGCAAAGGTAGGATTATGCCTCTTTGGGAATGTTGTCACAAGAACTTGAGGCAAAAACAGTATCATTTTAAAGTGAATAAGCAGGAAGTGGGAGATTATGCTAGCCCATACGCCGATCACGATCCAGAAATAAAAATAGCAGACAGCCCAGACTAAAGGTTATTAAAAAGCCCTGGCTAAATTCATTGATAGAGCGGCCGGTAAAATAATACAGATCAGACCGCCAGACCTCATCCGGAATGTAGCGCATATAGTCCCATGTCGAAAATAAACCTGTGAGCGTAGAGAGGCCTAATAGACCCCAGCAAAAGATGAGGATCTTGTGACTGACGCTTAGATATTGCCGATGAGTTTTATAGTAATGCAGACTCATCCACAGGATAAAAGGTAGAGCTAGGGCAGAAGTCCCGATCTGTAAAATCCGGTGTAGTGGATAAGTTCGTCCTAAAATTTGATACTGCTGGCTGAGAATGTCATAAAAGGCAAAGGTTCGAAAATCCGCATGGGTCAGACCATCCCAAATAATATGAGTGGCTGTCCCAATCACCACTGCAATACACATAGCGCAAATAAATCTGAACGCTGAAAATAAGTTATGAATATTTAAGTCATGCTGTATGCCAATAAAACGATAAATCACTGGCCGGTAAATCAGGTACCAGACCGCACAAAAAATAAGACCAATCCATAAATCAGGATGAATCAGCGAAGACCATAAATGGGTGATATTAGAATTTTTATGGGTGAAAAGCCGGTACAGGTCTGGAACCATGCTACCAATCGCCAACGCAGCAACAGGGAGCCGGTTGCCAGTTAAATATGAAATAGGCGGAGCGAGTACTGCATGAGATAAAGTAAAGGGCATAAAAATAGGATTTTATTGCAATAAAAAATATTCAAACGACATTCTAATAAAATATCTCATTGATTATCGTAAAGGATTGCAAAAGCAATGAAATGTTATATTATAACACTATTCGAAATTGCTGAATTTGAGCTTGGGTCATGTCCTTTTCTAAGAATCTAATAACACTCTCAATTTTTGCTGTAGTTGCGCCTACGGTATTTGCAGAACAGTCATCTTCTACTACGCCTGTACAAACCATGGACACCATTCAGGTACAAGCTCATCCATTGGTACAGACTGCGGCAGATTTTGCAGTTGCTGATCTGATGGTGGATCAGAAAGCTTTATCTGAACGTGCGACGACTATTGGTGATGCGCTGGCAGATGAACTTGGGGTGTATTCAAATCAGTATGGAACCGGAGCGAGCCGTCCGGTAATTCGAGGACAAGATGGTCCACGTGTCAAAGTTTTGCAGCATGCTTCAGAAACGGCTGATGTATCGACCTTATCTCCTGACCATGCGGTGACGGTTGATCCGATTCTGGCCAAACAGGTCGAAGTGATTCGTGGCCCATCAACTTTGCTCTATAGCGCGGGAACAGTCGGTGGTCTGGTTAATGTCACTGATCAGAAGATCCCAACCCAAATGCCGGAAGATGGTCTGGAAGGGACTGTTGGACTACGTTACAACTCGGGCAGTGATGAAAAACTGGCAAGAGCAGGCGTGACTGCTGCAGTCGGTGAAAATTTTGCCCTGCGTGTCGAAGGTACCAAACATAAGGCCAATGACTATATTGCGCCTGATTATGTAGTAGAAGAACCCCATGGCGATCATTCACATTTTCACAAAGAACGTCGTGTAGGTAATACCTTTGCTGAAGGACAGACCGTGAATATTGGTGGATCATGGATTCATGATCGTGGTTTCGTTGGCCTGTCTTATAGCAACCGTCAGGATGAATATGGCTTGCCGGGGCATAGTCATGAATATCATGGCTGTGTATTGCATGGTGATCATTTCCATGGCTGTCCAGAGCTGGGTGCTACCGCAGAGCATGATGAAGAGCATGGCGGACCATGGGTAGATCTGAAATCTGAACGTTATGAAGTACGTACTGAACTGGAACAGCCTTTTGCTGGTTTTGACAAGTTACGTGCCCATGCCAGCTTTACTGATTATGAGCATGATGAGCTGGAAGAAAATGAAGTCATTAGTAATTTCAAAAGCAAAGGCTACGATGGCCGTCTAGAACTAGTCCATGTTCCGGTTGCTGGTTGGGAGGGCGTAATTGGCACCCAATATAGCCAGCAGAAAATCAATCTGGCTGCTACAGAACATGATCATCATGAAGATGGTGACGAGGATGATGAAGAACATCATATTCATGGTTCAAGTGTGGTCATGCCAGATACCAAAACTGAAAAATACAGTCTGTTTGCCTTAGAGCATAAACAACTCGGTGATGTGCATGTCGAACTGGGTGCACGTGTCGATCATCAAAAAGTACAAGTTGAATCTGAACAGAAAAATTATTCAGGCACAGGCATCTCTGCTTCAGCAGCGGCGAATTGGGAATTTGCCCCGAACTATAAGTTATCCATTGTAGGTTCACATCAGCAACGTTTACCACTGGCGCAAGAGTTGTATGCCAATGGCCTGCATTTTGCCACCAATACCTATGAAGTCGGTAATCCTGATCTGGAAAAAGAAAGCTCGAATAACCTAGAGCTGGGTTTTGAATATGAAGGTGACAAGCTGGATTATCATGCGCATATTTATCATAACTGGTTTGATGACTATATCTACGGTGCGACAACCGCCAGAAATGGAAATTTGCGTGGGGTAGAATATACCCAAGATAAAGCCCGTTTCTATGGGGCTGAAGCAGAAGCTACTTATGCATTAAATNNACCAAGGTTGAAGCAGACTTTGCCGATGGCTGGTCAGGAATGGCAGAGTATTATCATGTCTTCAATCAGGACAAAACGGCCAGTTATGAAGATGAAACCCAAGGCTATAACATGGTCAATGTCGGCTTAAGCTATGCCAATAGCATTGCTGATAAAAATGTCTATCGGGTTTATTTTAAAGCCAATAATCTGCTCGATGATCAGGTCTACTCACATAGTTCATTCCTGTCGAATATTCCACAAATCGGACGTAATTTCACAGTCGGTGTACAATATGATTTCTAGGATTCAGTTGAAATAACTGACTGAATCCAAGTCTTGTCACTGAAATAGACTTGAAAAATCATCAGATTAAACCTAGCCTGAGCATATTGGGTTAGGTTTTTTCTTATGCGTATCTTTCAACGAATTCACAATAAACTGAACTGGTCAAATCGCCGTTATGCGGCCTTGATCATTGGTGTGCTGATGGCCAGTTATCTGGCTTCAGCAATTTATCATACTTATAAACCGTTACCTGAAGGGCTGAATTACACGGGTAAGCTGCGCCATGCACAGGTGAAATTTCTGGTCGATCAGACTTATCTGGATGCACAGGGCAAGCAACAACTGGATCATCAGATTTTTAATGAAATGCTGAAGATGGTTGAGGAAGCAAAATCCCTGATCGTGCTGGATATGTTCCTGTTTAATCAGCAAACCGGTGCCTCTAAACAGGAACATCAGGCACTCAGCAAACAGCTCACAGAGGCCTTACTTAACAAGCGATTAATGCAGCCTGAAGTGGAAATCAAATTTATTACCGATCCGATTAATTCTGTCTACGGTGGAATTACAGCACAGCATTATCGTGAACTGCGTCAGGCGGGAGTAGATGTAATCGAAACCAATCTGACACCGCTGCGTGCTTCTAATCCAAGCTGGTCAGGTTTCTGGTATCTGTGCTGTCAGGGGATTGGCAATAATCCGGAAAAAGGCTGGTTGCCGAATCCGTTTGGTCCAGAAAAAGTGACCTTACGCAGTTATTTCGACTTATTTAATTTCAAGGCCAATCATCGTAAAACACTGGTCGTGGATACAGATCAGGGCTGGAAAGCATTGGTCACTTCAATGAACCCACATGATGGCAGTTCACGGCATTCCAATATCGGTCTACTGGTTTGGGGCAGAACAGCGACTGATATTCTTGCGACAGAACAGGCAGTCGGGATCATGTCTCAAGCCAATATGCCGGCTGTGATTGCAGGTGAGTTTGAAGCGGAAAAAAACCAGCCTCAAGTTCAGGTGTTGACTGAAAAAGCCATTTATGAGGGAGTTCTAAAGCTGCTTGAAACAGCGAAAGCAGATGAGCAGATTGATCTGGCCATGTTCTATCTGTCAGAACGTAAGATTGTAAAAGGGTTGATTGCAGCGCATGAGCGCGGAGTGAAACTTCGGGTTTTACTTGATCCAAATAAAGATGCATTTGGTCGTGAAAAAAATGGCATTCCTAACCGGCAGGTGGCTTCAGAACTGCATAAAGCTGGTATTCCGGTACGCTGGTGTAACACTCAAGGCGAGCAATGTCACAACAAAATTCTGATGAAATACGGTGCCCAGCAAGCTGAAATGATTTTAGGTTCTGCCAATTTCACGGCACGTAACCTGAAAAATTATAATCTGGAAACCAATCTGCGTGTGATGGGTCAGCCTCAGGCGGAAGTCTTTAGCGATGCGCAGCAGTATTTCAATACGGCCTGGTCTAATTTGAATGGCCGTTCCATGAGCGTGGACTATGCTCAATATGCTGAAGAGTCATTCTGGAAATACTGGCTCTATCGTTTTATGGAATGGAGTGGCTGGTCGACGTTTTGATTTTAAATCCCTCCTGACTTCCCTTTAAAAAAGGGAGAAAATCCCTCTTTGATAAAGAGGGATTTAGGGAGATTTCTAGTATTAGCTTTTCGATTCTGGATTCGGCGGAACCAGTTGATCCAGTTCTTTATCTGTCAGCTCATCCAGTTCAGAAATATCAGTCTTGATTTTCCATTGAGATTCATCATCCACCGGATTTGGTAAACGTGCTTCTAGCCAGTCACATACCACATTTGGTGGAAAGTCAGCATGATTGCACTGGATCACCCAAGACAGGAAATCTTTGGCTACACCATTCATATACGGCGGGGGAGAAACTGGAAGAAACTGAGTCGGCAGGCGCTCATTCTTAGAAATATAGTTCAGGACATGACCCAGTTCCTGCACAGTTTGCCATGCTAAAGGATGATCAACGTTGATCTGAAATTTAAACCACCAGGCCTGTTTCCCATCCGAGCCATAGCTATCAATCAGTCCTTTTTGAACACTGGGTACCTTGCAAAAATATTCATATAAACGATCGAAATTTAAATCAGACACAGTATGCAACTCAAAGCATTAAAAAAGTGATATTAGCATACGCACTTCAGCGCTCATCACGCAAGCCTATTAAAGTCATGGAATCAATTACAAAACTTTGCAGCAGCAGGAGATTTACCCATATTTTCTGCATGGGTTTTGGTTAAAATATAGGCAGAAATCTTTGGAGGACGCACTTATGAAAAAATTAGCTTCAGGTGCATTGCTGGCTTCATTTCTGTTCGGTATTGCAGTGCCCGCTTGGGCGGATAATGCCTGGGTAGGCTATACCGGTGTTGATCGTTCTAAACCCCAGCATCGTCCTCCATCGCGTCCTCATTATGCACCACAACCGCCTCATTCGCAGCGGCCTTATTATCCGCAACGTCCATCCCATGGCGGATATTATCCTCCTGCCCAAAGCCAAAGCGGGTTCAATATCCAGTATCAGGCACCGACCACGATTTACCAGAATTCCAATAGCTATAGCTGGGTGAATGGTGATCCAAATGTGGCTCGCATTGAAAGTTCGCGATATACAGTGATTAGTGACTGGCAGCGTTTGGGATTACCGGCCCCACCACGCGGAAGTTACTGGATTTATGAAAATGGACGTTATGTGTTGATGAATAATCGTTAAAAGAAACTCCCTCTCTTGTTAGGAGAGGTGATTAATTACCCTCTTGCGAAGCAGTGCTTCTCACCTTTTGCAAAGGGGGACTTTTCTATGACTATGCCAACTCATCATCCTCAGGTCGTGGAGTTTTACCTTCTGGCAATGGCTTTTCGCTATGCTTGTCGCGAATGACGGATGGATAGGTCCAGGATGCATAACGAACCACTAGGATGGCAAAAGCCAGAATCAGAATCGAACCGGTAATAATGACCTGATCCATGCTGGCTTTGTGCGTATGTTGAATATCGGAAATCAGTAAACGGGTCAGGGCAGTAATTGCAATATAAATCAGGAACCGAACCGGCATATGATTGGTCTTGAAATAGATGCCGACCATGGCACCAAGTTCCAGATAGATAAACAGCAAAAGAATATCGTCAATGGTGGCAAACTGTTTGACGGTTAAAATGTCAAATACGGTATGACCTGCGGACCAGATCACCATACAGCCAATAATGAACAGCGCAAGATAATGGAAACTTTCAACAGCAAGGTTGCCAAAACGGTCGAGGAGAGTTTCTATTCTTTTTACTTTAGATTCAGATTTACTCATGTTCTCCTCCTGATTTTTCATGTGAAATAATATATGAACAGGAAAGAACTAGCAAAGATCATGCACAAAAAGAGAAAAATAAAATACAAGTGAAATTATTTGAACTTTTGCACTTTTTTGTACTAACTTGTTATATTGTATGAGAACTACATTGAATAAATAGGAGAAAAAAATGTTGGACAAAATTCAAACAAAAATTAGTCAATTAGAAGCAGGAAAAAAATTAATCCTGGGCGCGGGGATCAAGGCTGAAGAGATGCAGAAGGTACTTGAACTCTGTGAATCTCTAGAGTCGCAAGGGGGAATTAAAATAGTAAATAAGCATTTCAATCCTAAAATAACGACGCAACCAGATACGATCTTGATTGAAAAAGTATAGTGTATAAAAAGCCCTGCAGATGCAGGGCTTTTTATATGGATTCACGTCAAGATTAAGCTTGAGTCGTGAAGTAATCTTCAGAGAAATTCATCACTACTTCGCAACCGGCTTTCACTTTAGTAATACGCAGTGCAAGTTCAGGCAAGATGCGTTGCGTGAAGTAACGCGCCAGTGCCAGTTTGTTTTGGTAGAACTCGCCATCTTTGTCTTTTGCAGCATTGGCAATGCGCGCAAACATATAAGAGAAGCTCAATAGGCCTACTGCATGTAGATAATCGACTGCTGCAGCATTCGGGAATTCTGCATTTTCGCCAGCAGCTTCAAGTACAAACTGAGTCAATGATTCGACTTCAGTAGCTGCATCTAAAGTTGCATCTTTAATGAAGTTCAGGTCTGCATCCAACTGGTTCGCAAAGTCGCGAATTTCTTCGATGTATTCGCCGATGTACGCACCGCCACATTTAATGGTTTTACGGCCGATTAAATCTTGAGACTGAACGCCGTTGGTTCCTTCGTAGATCTGTGAGATACGCAGGTCACGGATACATTGTTCCATACCCCATTCACGGATATAACCATGTCCACCAAAGACCATTTGTGCATCTAGGGTTGCCTGGAATGCAGTATCCGTCAGGTAAGCTTTTGCAATTGGTGTCAACAGCGCAACACGGTCATTAGCTTTTTTCACGGCTTCAGGATCAGTCGAGAACTTGGTGATATCCAGTTGCTGACCGACATACACCGCAAAAGCACGAGATGCTTCGTTATTCGCACGAACATTCAACAACATACGACGTACATCACCATGTACTAAAATGCTGTCTGCCGGTTTAGCCGGTGATTGAGCACCAAGTGCACTACGACCCTGTAAACGATCTGTCGCGTATTGTGCAGCATTTTGATAAGCAAACTCTGAGGCGCCTAGACCCTGGATGCCCATAGACAGACGTTCGTAGTTCATCATCACGAACATGGCTGCCAGACCTTCGTTTTCTTTACCAACTAGATAACCTTTGGCGCCGTCAAAGTTCATTACGCAAGTTGCAGATGCCTTGATCCCCATTTTGTGTTCGATTGAACCTGGACCTACCGGGTTACGTTCGCCAATTGAACCATCTTCATTGACCAGGAACTTCGGTACGATGAACAGGGAAATACCACGAGAGCCGGCAGGCGCATCAGGTGTTTTTGCCAGTACCAGGTGAATGATATTTTCAGCAAGATCGTGATCACCACCAGTGATAAAGATTTTGGTACCGGTAATGCTATAGGTACCATCTTCATTACGTTCAGCTTTGGTTTTGATAATACCCAGATCAGTACCGGCATGTGGCTCAGTTAAGCACATGGTGCCTGACCATTCGCCAGAGTAAATTTTAGGAAGATAGGTTTCTTTTTGCTCTTGAGATGCATAGCTGTTTAAAGCCATACCTGCACCCACAGAAAGAAGTGGGTAGAGCATGAAAGATGGGTTAGTTGCAAACAGCATTTCATCAGAAAGTACGGTGAGCATTTTCGGCATTTCTTGGCCGCCCCATTCTGCATCTGCACCCAGACCGATCCAGCCGCCTTCAGCATATTGTTTGAATGCTTCTTTAAAGCCAGCTGGTGTGGTGACATTGCCATTTTCATATTTTGCGCCTTCTTCATCGCCGGTACGGTTCAGAGGAAGCATGACGTTTTGCGCAAACTTAGCCATTTCTTCAAGAATGGCTTCTGCTGTGGCAGTATCCAAGTGGGCAAGATTTTCATTCGCCTGCCAGAACTGTTCTGCATTGAAAACATCATTCAGGATGAATTTCATGTCAGCAAGTGGCGCGTTATAAATTGGCATAGTATGTCACCTGTTTTATTGTTTAATTGGATTGTTTTGGCTCAGTCTAAAGCATTAAAAATCTGAATGTTAGACAACTAAAGGTTAATTCTGTAACTCTTTATAAAGAAAAAGGACTGCCTGAAGATGACCGTCCTTTTTCTTATTATGCATTTAAAACTGCATCAGCTTAGAATGCGAAATGTTCAGCATCTAAAGACATAAGCGGTTCTACACCAGTTGCAATCACGTCAACGTGTGAACGAACACGTGGCAGGATTTTCTTGAAGTAGAAGCGTGCAGTCGTCAATTTAGCATTGTAGAAGTCAGCATCAGTGGTACCTGCAGCAAGAGTCTCTTGAGCAACCAGTGCCATACGAGCCCACAGGTAAGCCAGTGTTACATAACCAGAGAAGTACAGGTAATCTACTGCAGCTGCACCCACTTCTTCAGGATTTTGCATCGCACGCATACCAATCTGCATGGTCAGGTCGCCCCATTCTTTGTTCAATGCCGCAAGCGGTTCAACAAATTCTTTCATTGCAGAATTGTCTTTGTTCGCTTCCGCAAATTTGTGGATGATCTTGGTGAAGTCTTTCAACATCGCACCTTGAGTACCCAGTACTTTACGGCCTAACAGATCCAGTGCTTGAATTTCAGTGGTACCTTCGTACAGGCAGGCAATACGTGTATCACGTACGATTTGTTCCATGCCATGCTCAGAGATAAAGCCGTGACCACCGAAGACTTGAACACCATGTTTCGCAGCTTCTGAACCGGTTTCAGTCAGGAATGCTTTTGCGATTGGAGTTAATAGTGACAGGATATTGTCAGCGAACTTGCGTTCTTCTTCAGAAGTACCTTGTTCAACCACATCAGCATATTGAGCCAACAGGTAAACCAGTGCACGACCACCTTCAGCAAATGCTTTTTGAGTTAAAAGCATGTTACGTACAGCTGGGTGAACGATAATTGGATCTGCTTCTTTTTCAGGTGCCTTAGGACCAGAAAGAGAGCGCATTGCCAGACGGTCTTTAGCATAAGTTAAAGCGCCTTGGAACGCTGCCTCAGATGCAGACAGACCTTGTACAGCAGTACCGATACGTGCAGTGTTCATGAACGTGAACATGCAGTTCAGACCACGGTTTTCAGGACCGATCAGGAAGCCTTTTGCGTTATCGAAGTTGATGACACAAGTTGCGTTACCATGGATCCCCATTTTGTGTTCGATTGAACCACAACGTACACCGTTACGCTCGCCGATTGAACCGTCAGCATTCAGGTTGAATTTTGGTACGATGAACAGAGAAATACCTTTAGTACCTTTAGGCGCGCCAGGCAGACGAGCAAGTACGATGTGGATGATGTTCTCTGCCATGTCATGTTCACCAGCAGAGATAAAGATTTTCTCGCCAGAGATTGCATAGCTACCATCAGCTTGTGGCTCAGCTTTAGTACGGATGATGCCGAGGTCAGAACCTGCATGAGATTCAGTCAGACACATGGTACCTGTCCATTCACCTGAAACCAGTTTATGCAGATAAGCGTCTTTTTGTTCTTGAGAACCGTGGTGTTCTAAAGTACGAACTGCACCATGAGACAGACCAGGGTACATACCCCAAGCCCAGTTCGCAGTACCCACCATTTCAGAAATAGTGATACCTAAAGAATTTGGTAAGCCTTGACCGCCGTATTGCTCTTCCGCAGAAAGAGAAGGGAAGCCTAGCTCGATGTATTTCTGGTACGCTCCTTTAAAGCCAGTCGGTGTTGTTACAACGCCGTCATTCCAGGTACAGCCTTCACGGTCGCCTACTTGATTTAGAGGAGATAATTCATTTTCACAGAAGTCAGCTGCAGCTTCTAGGTACTGATCAACCAACTCACGGCTTACGTTTTCTTGAAACGCAGGAAGTTTTGCGTAATGTTCTTCAACATTTAATAATTCGTGTAGAACGAATTGCATGTCACGTAAGGGCGCTTTGTATTGTGGCATATCGGTTTCCTCAATACTGGTTTAGACCAGCGTTATCATCCTAAATTAATTGAAACGTGCCTTCAGTGACACGTATTGCTATGAATCTAATCGTGCAACATCTTGCCCGGCCATACAAGCTTTCAGGCGGCTTTCTTGGTGACTATAAAGTCAAAGATTAATCTGCACAGAACAGTAAACATATTGACTGCAAAGACTTTTGTAGGAATTAGCAAAATATGAATGGTCAAAAGAGGACTGAGGAGTCAGCCATAAAAAAAGGCACCCGAAGGTGCCTGAATTTGAAGGAATAAGAAACGTAGAAGAAGATCAAGATGCAGCTTTAGTCATCTTGATGGGTGCATTCGGCTGGAAGTGCACGATACATTGACCATCAATAGTTTGAGCACCCGCTTTCACTTGAACTGCCTTGCCGTGGGTTTGACCTTTACAAGCGTTGGCAAACGCAGTTTGTAAAGCCTGACGTTCTGATAAACGCTGATTATACTGTTTAACCATTTCTGCACGTTGACTATCCGTTAATGCTTCTCCACGGTTCATACCACCTCGGAATTCATCACGCATCGGACGATGTTCACCGCGCATGCCACGGAATTCACCACGTTGAGCTTTCATGCCTTTATGGTCGGGTTTGAAAGAAATCTTGCATTGACCATCAACGGTTTTATCACCCGCCTTGATTTGGACTGCACTGCCTGCAGCTTTGCCGTCACAGGCCTGTTGAATCTGTTTATGCAATTGCATGCGTTCTGCACGAGCGGCTTTGAACTGCTCGCGTTGCTCTGGAGTAAGACGATGCTGTTTTTGACCTTCATGATGTTTCATCATGCGAGAATGATCTTTCTGCTCATTCACGTTGCTAGTCGATTGACAGGCAGTCAATGCACCCATCGATAAAACACTGGCACTGATTAAGGCGATTTTTGTCATTGCTTTCATGTTTTTACCCCATTCAAGAGCTGATTCTTTTTGATGAGTAAAGATTAAATAATAAAGATGAAGAAACAATGGAGAGTTTTTTAAGTCTGTGTTCGCTACAATAATGAATATATAGAAGAAAAACTGAGATTTTTACTTTGAAGGTTCGCCGTATTCCGATTGCATTACGTCTGTTTTTGACTGTTTTATTGACCACCCTGGTAATTACCACGGTGAGTCTGGGCGTATTGCATCTGAATATGCAGCGCAACTTTACCCGCTATGTGGCGGATGTAGAAATGCAGAAGCTGGATCATGTGATCGAGAATCTGGCTGATGTCTATACGGTATATGAAGACTGGGGTAACGCTATTCAGGCGCAGATTCTGCAAATTGAAGGTGAAGCTGCACCGGATGATTATGACCGTTTATCGCGCTGGTGGTTGCGCCGTCAATATGATATTGCCTTGCAGCAGCGTTATTTTCAGGAGCAGACCTTAGCCACTGTAGCCCCTTCAAGTATGGTTGAACCAAATCTAACACCGCGCTCAGTCAATGAAGAAGAATTGCGTATTCTGGCGTCTAACTTGCCATCACAATTCCAGCCTTTTGAAGGTTTAAGATTTCCACTTAGCTCCAATCAGAACCTGTTTAGAACTGACCGTAAAGACAATAATGGCGGTCAACAGCCAGTTCAGCAGCCTACTGGCAAGAAGCAGTTCATCCAGATGCCAGACCGTCTGGGTCTGAGTTCACGCCTGTCACTCTATGACGCCAAACGTCGTTTTGTAGTAGGCGAAGCATCAGATGAGCAGATTTCCTATCGTCCGATCATGGTTGAAAATCAGGTGGTCGGTTATTTGGGTTTGAAACCGGTTTTAGACCAAGATGATGCTTTAAGTATTAATTTCTTTAGTAATCAGAAACGTTACCTATTTTTAGTTTATGGTTTAAGTATTCTAGCCAGTCTGATTGCTGCATTATTGCTGGCAACTTATTTTAAAAAACCGATTCAGCGTTTGTTGAACGGAACACGTGAATTGACTCGTGGTAATTATCAGCATCAGGTAAAAGTGAAACGTAATGATGAGCTGGGTGATCTGTCTAATGAACTGAATCAACTGGCAGTGATTCTGGATCAGCATGAAACTTCACGCCGTCAGTGGGTAGCAGATACTTCACATGAACTGAAAACTCCGCTGGCAGTCTTGCAGGCACAAATTGAAGCGATGCAGGATGGAATCCGTAAACCGACACCAGAGCATTTTGCATCGATGTTGGCACAGGTAACCAGCCTGAAAAAACTGACCCAGGATCTGGCAGCTCTAGCACAAGCGGATGCCCAGCAATTACAGTTTTATTATGCAACTGTTAATCCGTGGGATGTGGTGCAGCAGGAATTAATGAACTTTCAGCCTAAATTTGAACAGGCTGACCTGAAAGTGACTGTTGAAGGTGACGGTGCTGAAGTTGATCTGGATCTGGACCGTTTCAAGCAGATCGTAGCCAACCTGCTCAGCAACAGTATTCGTTATACAGAAGCCGGTGGCCAGGTACATATTCATACCGAACAGAATGAGAAAGAATGGACCTTATATGTCGATGACAGTCCATTCGGTCTGACTGATGAGCAGCTGACTCGCATTGGTGAACGTTTCTATCGTGTCGATGATTCGCGTACTCGTGCCACCGGTGGGACAGGCTTAGGTCTGGCCTTATCTTGTAAAATTACTCAGGCTATGGGTGGTAGCTTAAGCTTTGCACATTCACCATTAGGTGGTTTACGATGCAAACTAAGTTTTCCTAAGCAATTGAAACCATAAAGGAAAATATATTCATGAAACATATCATGCTGGTTGAAGACGAAGTCGAACTTGCCCTGTTGGTGCGAGATTATCTAGAGGCTGCTGGTTTTGAAGTCAGCGTGTTTCATGATGGGCAAGAAGCATATAATAGTTTTACCCTGCGTAAACCGAGCCTGATGATCTTGGACTTGATGGTGCCGCGTATGGATGGTCTGACCATTTGCCGTAAAGTGCGTGAACAGTCAGACTTGCCGATCATTATGGTGACTGCGCGTACCGAAGAAATTGACCGTGTACTGGGTCTGAATATGGGCGCGGATGACTATATCTGTAAGCCATTTAGTCCAAAAGAACTGGTTGCCCGTGTACAGGCCGTATTACGCCGTTTAGACCGTAAAGCTGAGCCGGAAAGCAATGATTTATTCCGTATGGATAAATCACAACAGCGTATCTGGTATCAGCAAAAAGCCTTGAACTTGACCCCGACTGAATTCCGTTTGCTGGAGCTGTTCCTGGAGCATGTCGGCCAAGTGTATTCACGAGCACAATTACTAGATCATATCAATCCGGACAGTTTTGACGTGGCAGACCGTGTGATTGATAGTCATATCAAGAACCTGCGTCGTAAAATTTCAGATGCGGCAGAAACCGGAAACCGTCATGAGTGGATTCAGGCTGTTTATGGTGTAGGGTATCGTTTTGAATATCCTGAGGACTAATATTCGAATTAGTTAAAGAAAAGCGGATAGATTTCTTGGTTTGTTCGCTTTTTTTATTTCTGAAAATAATCAATATAATAGAGCCAAAATAATGAAAATCATCATTCGGGATGAACAGCTAGAAGATATTCCAGCCATTGCTGAATTGACCCGAGCGGCTTTTCAAAATGCTGACCATTCAAGTCATACTGAACAATTTATTGTCAATGCTTTACGTAAGCATGGGCAGTTAACGATTTCTCTAGTTGCACTTGAAAATAATCAGCTGGTAGGCCATGTGGCTATTTCACCTGTTAGTATCTCTTCAGGTGAAACTGGCTGGTACGGTCTTGGCCCAATTTCGGTATTACCTGCAAAGCAAGGACAGGGAATTGGAGCTCTACTTATGCAGGCAGTTTTAGATCGCTTGCAAAATTTGGGTGGTGAAGGATGTGTAGTGCTCGGTGATCCTCAATATTATGGTCGTTCCGGGTTTAAGGCTTTTTCAGAACTTTACCTCAAGGATGTTCCACCAGAATATTTTCAAGTCATTGCATTTAATGGATCTATTCCACATGGAGAAGTGGTCTACCATGAGGCGTTTAATGCAACGCAATAATTCATCAAAAAAGAGCCGTTTCTATTTATGAAGGTATGGAGTTTTAAAATATAAATACCTTTTTACTAGCATCTATTATGAAATCAATTATTTATATTTCTTTTTATCTTAGTAGATATAAAAAAATAAAATTTTAATAATTAATAACTTAAATTTATGTATTAGTTGATTAGTTGGATACCCGCTACAATTCGGTTTTTTATTCATCATGAGAGCGTGTCTTGGAGAGTGAAACACCGCAACTACAGCGTCGTTTGAAGAATCGTCATATCCAGCTGATCGCTATGGGCGGGGCCATTGGAACCGGATTATTCTTGGGGTCCGCACAGATTATTCAGTCCGCAGGACCTTCCATTATTCTGGGCTATTTGATTGGTGGTTTGATTGCATTCCTGATTATGCGCCAGTTAGGCGAGATGATTGTGCATGAGCCTGTGACTGGTTCATTCAGTTATTTTGCATTTAAATACTGGGGTAAATTTCCAGGCTTTTTAACCGGCTGGAATTACTGGATTTTATATATTCTGGTCGCAATGACAGAGCTGACCGCCATTGGCAAATATATCAATTACTGGTGGCCACATATTCCAGCCTGGGTATCTGTACTCATTTTCTTTTTGGTGGTAACCCTTGCCAACCTGGCCAATGTCAAAATTTATGGTGAATCTGAGTTCTGGCTATCGATCATTAAAGTCTTTGCCATCATTGTAATGATTATCTTTGGCATATATTTACTCCTCACTGCCGATGCAACTTCAACCGCTTCGATCAGCAATTTATGGATTCATGGTGGATTTTTTCCGAATGGCTTTGATGGGCTGTTTTATATGCTCGCCTTTATGATGTTTGCTTTTGGTGGTATTGAGCTGATTAGTATGGCAGCGGCAGAAACCGAAAATCCTGACAAGAACATTCCACGTGCTGTGAATCAAACTGTGATTCGGGTATTTTTATTTTATATCTGCTCACTTGCCGTATTACTTTCACTCGTACCATGGAATCAGCTGAATTTAGGCGATTTAGATCATAGTCCATTTGTAATGATTTTCAGCCAGATGGGGATTGAATGGGCTGCACATTTACTGAATTTTATTATTTTAACTGCCTCACTTTCAGTCTGTAATAGTGGCATGTATGCCAATAGCCGTATGTTGATGGGGCTGGCTCAACAAGGGAATGCACCACAATTATTTAAGAGCGTAAATAAACATGGTGTGCCTGTGGCTGCGGTATTGTTCTCAGCATTTTTGATCTTTGGCTGTGTGATCCTGAATTACTTTGTGCCTGAAAAAGCTTTGAGTTACCTGATTTATATTGTGGTAGCAGCTGCGGTATTGAACTGGATGATGATCAGTTTGATTCATTTGAAATTTAGACAAACCATCAAACGAAAGGGGATTCAAACCAGATTCCCAGCGATCTTTGCGCCGTTTAGTAACTATTTTGTTTTAGCTTTTATGCTGATGATTTTATACATCATGTGGACGCAAGGCTTTATGTTGTCAGTGTTGATGTTGCCGGTGTGGATTGCGGTGTTGTTTGGCGTGTTTAAGTTTCTGAATAAAAGGAATGCTTAAGCCTAAAATCTCCAATCAGAAGAAGCCCGACCAGAAATGATTGGGCTTTTTTCATATTGTCGCAATATCTAAAGCTTTTAGATGAGTTAAGGTTTATTTTGATCTTAGTGGCAGAATATACTGAATACAGTCTTTAAGGTCATTTCCCAATAAAGGAAAGATGGTCCAAGCATGAAGCAGTTGCTGTTTATGAAAACCTGTTTTTTCTAATACTTGTCTTGACGCTAAATGTTCAGTAGCGCAAAAGGTTTCAATTTTCATCAGTTTTTGGCTTTGTTTTAGAAATTGGATTACCGAAGTCATTGCTTCACACATAAAACCTTGTCCTTGATAAGGAGTTCCAAGCCCGAAGAGAATTTCTCCAATGTCATGCCTTTGTATAAAGATCAAAATACCCATAGGTTGCTGAGTTAAATGATCTGCAATAATCCACATAAACTCAGGATCTGAGTTTTCCCACTTTTGTCCCGCCCAGTTTTCTAAAGTTTGTCGAGTTTGAATTTTGTTCTAATGTGGATGTCTTGGCAAATATTTTGAAGCTGCTAGATCGCTGAAATAGTGAGGAAATAAATTGATTTCATCACCACAGTGGTAGGAGCGGAGAATTAAACGCTTTGTCCTTAATGTTATTGGCTTGATCTTGATCATCAGTGTCTGCACTTATTTTTCTAATGTTCGTAATAAGTCAATCCGTACTTTTTCTGCTTTCTTTAATTTCAATATTACTAATTCATAAGAATTCTGTACTAGGTCCTCAACCAGAGATTCATCCAGTTGATTATCTTCATACACTGAAATCCAGTGCTGTTTATTCATATGCCAGCCCGCATGGATATAAGAATAAGTATCTCGCAGCATAGCACCATAATCAGGCGCTACTTTTAAATTAATGACAGCTTTGCCTTGAAGATAGAACTGAAGCATAAAGACTTTATCTAGCACCTTGAATACATCACAACCTTCACCGAAAGACTGAGTCACAGTGACTTCAGGTAAACTTAGCGCTATCTGTGCTGAGATTTGATGTAAGGTCATAAGTTGTGAATAAGCTGAAATAAAACTGTGGATAATGCTTAAATTATCCACAGTTTTTGGTCGTCTTGTGAATAAATTAAGATGAACAACTCACCATGACTTCAGGCACATCACTCGGCAATGGCCCTAAATCTTCAGGATTTTCCAGATCTGGCTGTTTTAAATAGGGCTGACTCAATAATTTAAACAGGCGATCGACTTCGGAAAAGTCATCCCGCTCAGCCAGTTCAATTGCTTTCTGTGCCATGTGATTGCGCAGGATATAGTGTGGATTGACGAGTTGCATGGCGGCATCTAATTCTTCAATATCCTGATGTTCGCGGATCGCTTCATATTGAGTCAGGAATGCTTCAAACTGACGGCGATCCAAACAATCATCCTTGATTGCTTCATATTTATGATTTTGCAGGTGAATAAAGCTTTGCGTATAGTCGAGTTGCTCGCTTTGAAGGATTCTGAGAAAAGCCATGGCGCAGTCAAAGCTGTCTTTGTGAAAATTCGGTAAGCCCATTTTCTGGTTTAGGCCATGCTTATAATGTTCCAGGAAAGTCGGTTCATAATGTTCCAGACATTGGGCCAGATCCTGTTTCCATTGTTCTTCATCATAGTTTTCAGGACATAATGGAATCAGGTTATTCAGCCACATCCACAAGTTCCAGTGGCCGATGCTTGGTTGCTGCTGATAAGTATAACGACCTTGATAATCCGAGTGGTTATTAATCCAGTTGGGACGGAACCGCTCCATAAAGCCATAAGGGCCAAAGTCTAGCGTTGAACCAGTAATATTCAGGTTGTCGGTGTTCATGACACCATGCGCAAATCCAACCAGTTGCCATTTGGCGATCATGACTGCAGTACGCTGAATGACTTGAGTAGCAAATGCCAGAATAGGCTGTTCTGCTTGCAGACATTGTGGATAATGCCATTCCATACATTTTTGTGTGAATACAGGCAGCAAGTCTGGCTGATACTGATAGATCCATTCAAAATGTCCAAACCGGATATGACAGTCAGACGTCCGTAATAGCATCGCGCCCGGTTCCAGTTTTTCACGCTGTACGCCTTGAGCGGAAGAGGTAAAGCCAACCGCATTACTAGATTCTACACCTAGCGCATTTAAGGCGTGTCCGGCCAGATATTCCCGAATTACCGAGCGTAAGACTGCACGACCATCTCCCATACGTGAATAAGGCGTTGCACCAGCACCTTTTAAATGCAGGTCAATGGTCTGATGATCTTTATCCAGAATCTGAGCGATTAATAAACCGCGTCCATCACCCAATTGACCTGCCCATTGACCAAACTGATGGCCGGCATACACCATGGCCAAAGGTTCAAATTCGGCAAAGGTTTTTTGACCACTACAGATTTCGACCCATTGTGCTTTATCTTCCTCAGACCATTGCAAATGATCAGCAAGCGCAGCATTAAAATGTCCCGCTTTAGCACCTTTTAAAGGTAGCGGAGGCTGATGATGGTAAAGGCGAGGAGGGAGAGTCTGATATCGAGAATTAAAATACATAGCAGTCAAAATATTTAGGCAATAAAAGCAATATAACAAAGATCTCTGTTTAAAACTGTTGTAAAAGGGAAGTATAGATAAGACAGGCAGAAATAAAAAAAAGCCCCTGATTTCAGGAGCTTTTTTGAGAATTCAAGTCTTATTAAGAGACAGGCGCTTTTTTCAAATTACGCACTAACAGATTTAGTGTTTCACGATGATGAGAAAGACGCTGTTCAACCAGTTGGAATTCAACTTTAAGCTTGTCATCCATCTGGTGAATCTTTTCTGCCACAGCAGCCTTTTTCACCTGAATTTCCTGTTCTTTCAGTTTAGCCCAGTCATTTAATGTCTGAGTAAAGGCTTCATATTCTTGAGCAATCTTACTTTTCACATTGATAATGTCTTCATTGACATTATGACCATATACCGCCAGATCCTGCTCGGCATATTTAAACTTCATTGCCAGTTCAGCTTTTTTAATATTAAAGCTTGGAATACGCCGTAAATTTTTCGCAAGGCACAGTTTAGAACAAGTCCAGATTAACCATTTGGTTGGGTCATATTGCCACCATTTCACGCCATTACGGTAATCGTACTGGAAAATGTGATGATAGTTATGATAACCCTCACCCCAAGTTGCAATCGCTAACCAGAAGTTGTCACGTGCAGTATTTTCATCCGTATAAGGACGTGAACCCCACATATGGCAGAGTGAGTTGATGAAGAAGGTCACGTGATGGCTCAGGATTAAACGAACCAGACCCCCCAATAACAATACACCCCAGACATCGCCTACAGCCCAGCCGATTGGCAACAGGATTGCAGCATGTACTGCAATTACTAGAGGCACATAGTATTTGTGCTGGAACATAACGACTTTGTCGTTTTGCAGGTCTGGTGCATTCTTATAGTTTGGCTCTGCAGCAGGATAGTCACGCAGCATCCAGCCCAGGTGTGCATACCAGAAGCCGTTATTAATTGAATATGGGTCTTTTTCCACGTCATCGACATGACGGTGATGGGTACGGTGACCTGAACCCCAGTACAGAATACTGTTCTGCACCGCAAAGGTACCCATGATCATTAAAATGATTTTTAAAGGTAAAGTCGCTTCATAAGCACGATGTGCCCAAAGACGATGATAGCCCGCTGTAATCCCCAGGCTGCTAACGCCGAGCAAAACAAACATACTGATCCAAGCGGCAAGGCTAAAATCATGGTGATACGCATATAACGGAATCGCGATAACAGCTACAATGGGTAAAACTACCAGAGCAAACACAGCGACCCAGTTAATTGGGGCTTGAGGTAGGGGAGCATTCATCTCCAACAGCACTCCTGGAACCTGGGAAGGTATAACAAAAAGCAGAGGCCGCTATTGTTTATTTTAACAGCGGTTAATTCATTCATATTAGCATGCCCCCTAGGGCATCACTAGCATTATTGTACGGTTGTACTGTACTTATCGGTAACAGAATAAGTAGGAGGGAAACTACCATTTTCGCGGGCTAGACAGGCTCTGATTTCCGAGTAAATCACTGAGGTTTTTGAAGCTTTTAATCAAATTTATTTTCTGAAAATGAGTCAAATGAATGTTCATTTTTTCTACTAGATTGCAGAGAAATAAATTTGTAAACAATCCCGTCATTTAAAGTTAAACAAGATTACAGTCATGGATTTTTCTTTAAATTGTTTTTCAAGGTTTAAAGAAAAATGATCTGTGTATAGAATCTTGCATTTTGGGTTATTTAAAGATGTTGCATCATTAACTTCGGATAATCGGTAATGAGACCCTGAATACCCCAGTCGCGTAATTCTCTGGCACGATTAACATCATTTACGGTCCAGACGCTGATGGTGAGTTCGGCAGCTTGTGTGGCTTGAATAATATCTTTGCTGGCCAGTTCATTCATCCAGCCAATTTGACAACAGCCAAGTTCTAAAGCTTGATCAATCGCTTGATATTTCACATCTGTTTCAATTAGAAGGCCGCGTTTTAAACTGGAATTTTGCTGTTGCAAAGCCTGATGAATTTTAGGATCAAAGCTGGTAATCACGACTGAATGCTTATAACCCTGTAACTGCTGTTCAAGCTCAAGCGTAATTTTTTCAGCATCTGCCTGGCTCGCTACACTTTTGACTTCAACTTCAATATGATCAAAGTTATGAATCACGGTTAGGGTCTGATCCAGCATGGGAGTCGCTTCGACCTTGTTCCATTCTGACCATTTCACTGCGTGATTATATTGACTGAGATCCTGACGGTTACATTCGTAGAGGGGCTTTTGCAAACCGGTAGTTCGTACAAAGTTATCATCATGCATGATGATCAGGGCATTATCTTTAAGCTGGCGTACATCAAATTCGACTGCGCGAATCCCGATATCCTGAATATATTGAAAACCGCCTAGTGTATTTTCAGGCGCTTCCCCACGCGCACCGCGATGTCCGATTATGCGCATGCTGCGATAACCTGAAAAAGTGAAGATGAAAACATAATGATAAAGAGTTGTGACAGGAGTATTGCAATATTCTGCGCCTGAAACACTTTGTTGCAAATACCGTTGGCGCAGAATTTTCCGTGCAATTTAATACATTTTAGTGGATTTATTGATCAATGGTCTCGTTGATATTTTTTTGCCATAACACCTCAGAACCGCCTTCAGTACGTTGTAAGGTACGTGAAGCCACAAACAGCCAGTCAGATAGGCGATTTAATAGCTGCAGGGAAGTCGCCTGAATATTCTGGTCGCGTGAGTGAACTGACATCACGCTGCGTTCTGCGCGACGGCAGACTGCACGCGCCTGATGGGCAAAGCTGCACGCCAGCGTTCCGGCAGGCAGAATAAAGTCTTTTAACATCGGCAACGCTTCATTCATGCGGTCGATATCATTTTCTAAAAACTCAATTGATACCGGTTGCACCAGATTAAAACCTGGAATACACACTTCACCACCCAGATCAAATAGCCAGTGCTGGATCAGGCTTAAAGATTTATCCCAAGCGGCTTGATCTTCAATGTTACTTGCTGAAATTTGTGCACGTAATACGCCAATCACGGCATTCAGTTCATCGACATCACCCAGCGCGTTAATACGCAAGTCATCTTTGGCAACGCGTGAGCCATCACCAAGCCCTGTAGTACCCGAATCGCCTGTACGCGTGTAGATTTTACTTAAACGGTGGCCCATATGTGTTCCTTGGATTTTTAATGAAGATAATAAAAAAGGATAATGTCGGTCATAACATTATCCATAAACTGCGCTGTTTTAAAGTTTTTTTGCTGTTTAGAGCTTAGTATTTAAAAGTCACACCGGCAGAAGCGAGTCGGCCTTCATCAACATAATAATTATTCCAGTTGTATTCGATCTTATGACGAACATCACCGACATTTTCTATGTTGGTAAATACTTTGACATGTGGATTGATATTCCAGTAAGCATTTAAATCGACGGTCGCATAGCCTGGATTATGGTCTGAATCACTCCAACTTTTTGACTTGGAACGGGCAATAAGAGAAGCACTCATCCCATAAATTTCATTTTCCAAGCCTGTGGTCAGAGTGAGGGTTTGACGTGGTCGTTTAGCCAACTCAATATCCGTTTTGCTATCTTTAGCTTGTACATACGCAAAAGCAGTATCAATGAACCAATCGTCTTGTTTCCAGTTCCATGCCAGCTCGCCACCACGAAGCGTTGCTTCGCTGATGTTATTTAACTTGCCATCAACTTTTTGGATCATGTTATCCACTTCGTTTTGATACACGGAAAGTGAAATAGATGAGTTTTGAGTGAGGGCCTGGTCGAAGCCAATTTCATAAGACAGACTTTCTTCGGCTTTTAAATTTGGATTTGCAGATTCACCACTGTACAGCTCATTTAAGTTTGGTGAACGAAAAGCTGAACCAATATTCGTATAGACGCTGAGTTGAGGTGATATCGCATAACGTGCAGCAGCTTGCCCTGCAGTATGAGAGCCATATTTCTCGTTATCTTCAACACGGATGCCGAGTTGAGTATTGAGTTTATCTGATTGATATTGATGCTGTGTGTAATATCCTTGAGAGGAAACATCGCCTTTATAGGCAACTCCATAAGAAAGAACATCACCATCAAGGTTGCTATGCGTTGTCCCTAGTAAAATATGATGCTGATCATTTAAATTGAGTTTGGCATACAATTCTGCTTCTTGAGTGGTACTATATGAATAATCGACCTGACCTAGATAATTCGCAGCATTTTGATCTAATTGATCGTCAAACTGCGATAAGCGGGCATTGAGTTCTAATTGTGAACCTAGGTTAATTCGTCCTCTCAGGTTAACCATTTCATTTTCAAAATCTTGTGAAGTCAGGCTACCTGCATTGTAATCACTTGTGCCTTTATTTTGGCTGTAATCAAGAGATAAACCATATTGGTCTTTGTTGACGCCAAATTTTGTGCTGAAACCTTTTTGATCAAAGGGATAATTTTCATCTTCATCATCTAGAACAGATTTTCCGTCAGTTTCCAGGCGTTGACCACGGATTTGGGCATAAAAACCATCTTCCGCTAAATCGGCACCTACGAGTGATTTGTAAGTTTTATTCTCGCCAATTTCACCTGTAATAAACGCACCTGATTGCTCAGGTGTTTTAGAAATCATATGAATGACGCCGCCAATGGCATCTGTACCATATAAAACTGATGCTGGACCCTTCAGAATTTCAATTTGCTTGATGTCAGTCGTATCAATAAAAGGTAAGGAGGCTGAACTGCTTAAAGCGGTATTCAATCGCATGCCATCACGCAGAACGAGTGTATGTGAAGAACTTGTACCTCGCATAAAAATAGAGGATTGTTGTCCATAACCGCCTAGCTGAGCAACGTTTAAAGCAGCCTCTTTTTTCAATAAATTTGGTAATGAGGCAATAGGGGATTGCTCAAGAGTCGCAGGTTCAATCACTGAAATTCGCGCTGGCACATTTTCAATTTTTTCTTCAGATCGGGTAGCGGTCACCACAATGGTATCTAAAGCTGCTTGTGCAACTTTTTGCTCGGCAGCATGAACTGATGAGGAAAAACCCAAAGCAAACGCGATAGAACCTGCTAAGGCAGCAGGCTGAAATGGAATAGACATAAGATGTGCTCCATACATTCACTCCCCGTGAATGATTGAGTTAAAGAACACAACAAGCAGGTATCCGGACTTAAATGTAGTATTGAAACTCATACTTATTTATCCACCTTCCCACATATTGATGCAGTGGTGTAAATCCTGAAGATTTATAAAGACAAGCTTTTCATTTTTTACCGTTGCGGGGGCAGTGTTGGATTTGCACCAACTTCCCTAAAGCCTTAAGGCCTTGACTCGTTGCAAATTGTGGCAAGTATAAAGTTTGCTTAGGATTTAAACAATCAAGAACAAGAATAATCCGTATGAACTTTACGCAAGATCGATGATTTGCATTACAATGATTCACCCCAATCTTATAGATTACTTGATATCTTGGTAAATCAGAGCCAACATTATATGCGAACCCGTGCCAAAATCTGTGGGATTACCCGAGTTGAAGACGTCCAGGCTGTTGCTGATGCCGGCTGTGATGCCATTGGATTCGTGTTCTATCCACCGAGTCCACGTAGCGTGACTCAGGCACAGGCTGAAGCGCTGGTCAAAGCAGTGCCAGCTTATATTCAAGTGGTTGGCTTATTTGTTAATAGTACGGCATATGAAATCCAGGATATTTTAAAAACTGTTCCGCTGGATATTCTACAGTTTCATGGTGATGAAAGCCCTGAACAATGTCAGGCCATTACCCAGCAAGTTGGACGTCGCTGGTACAAAGCGATTCAGGTCAAACCTGATCTGGACGTAGTCGCTGAAATTCAACGTTATCAGGCAGCAGGAGCCAGCGCAGTACTGTTAGACGCTTGGCATCCTGATTTAAAAGGTGGCACCGGATACAGCTTTGACTGGAGCACCTTTCCTCAATTAGATATTCCCTTGATCCTGGCTGGGGGTTTAAACCCGGACAATATCGAGGAGGCAATTCACACCACACAGGCTTATGCTGTTGATGTTAGTGGTGGTGTCGAATCCGCAAAAGGTATAAAAGACCAACAACTCATAGAACGCTTTATGCAAGGAGTCCATCGTGGATCAGCAAAGTACTAATCACAACAAGCCCGTGATTGACTATACCCAATTCCCGGATGAGCGTGGACATTTCGGTATCCATGGCGGGCGTTTTGTGTCAGAAACTCTGATGGCGGCTTTACAAGATCTGGAAAAGCTTTATTTCCGCATGAAAGATGATAAACAGTTTCTGGCAGAATTCGACCGTGATCTAGCCTACTACGTAGGTCGTCCTAGTCCTTTATATCATGCTGAGCGATGGTCGAAAGAGTTGGGTGGTGCGCAAATTTACTTAAAGCGTGAAGATCTGAACCATACCGGCTCGCATAAAGTAAACAATACGATTGGTCAGGCTTTACTGGCTAAACTTTCAGGCAAAAAACGCATTATTGCGGAAACAGGTGCCGGTCAGCATGGTGTAGCAACTGCAACCATCGCAGCGCGTTTAGGTCTTGAATGTGTGGTGTTCATGGGTGCTGAAGACGTGAAACGTCAGGCGATGAACGTTTACCGTATGCGTTTGCTAGGTGCAACAGTTGTCCCTGTAGAAAGTGGCTCTAAAACATTAAAAGATGCCATGAACGAAGCGATGCGTGACTGGGTTACCAACGTTGACTCAACTTATTATGTGATTGGTACGGTGGCAGGTCCGCACCCATATCCACAATTGGTTCGTGACTTCCAGTCCATTATTGGCCGTGAAGCACGCCGTCAGATTCAGGAACAGGCAGGTCGCCTTCCAGATGCATTGGTTGCTTGTGTGGGGGGGGGGTCAAATGCGATGGGCTTGTTCTATCCATTCCTGAACGACCAGGATGTGAAAATGTATGGTGTTGAAGCTGCAGGTTTAGGAATCGAAACTGGCAAGCACTCTGCACCACTGAATGCGGGTCACGTCGGTGTACTGCATGGTAACCGTACGTATCTGATGTCTGATAAAGAAGGTCAGATCATTGAAACGCATTCAATTTCTGCTGGTCTGGATTATCCGGGTGTAGGTCCGGAACACAGCTTCCTGAAAGATATGGAACGCGTGAACTACGTGCCGATCAATGACCAAGAAGCGTTACAAGGTTTCCGTGATCTAACCAAGATCGAAGGGATTATTCCTGCGCTTGAAAGTTCACATGCGATGGCTTATGTCACTAAACTTGCACCAACCATGGACAAGGATCAAATCATTATTGCGACTGTTTCAGGCCGTGGTGATAAAGACTTGATGACCGTTGCCCGTATTGATGGCGTGGAAATGGTTGAGATGTAAAATCTCCCCCAGCCCCTCTTTTTCAAAGAGGGAGAAAACCCTTCTTTCTAAAAGGAGGGCAGGGTGGATTAAGAAAAATCGTGTTGAAGCCATTCAGCACGATTTTTTTATTTTTTATAGATAAGAAAATTTTTAGAGAGTAAGAGGAAGAAGCAATCTGGTTCAAAATAGGATAAAAATTATTCAAGTTTTGGATAAAACAGCAAAAAATCAGTTTCTCATTCAAAAAATTAAAATGGTTATTTTAAGCAGAATTGGCCGGAAGAGCTGACGAACGGTTTTAAAAAATTCTTTATCAAATCTCAATAATCGGCATAATAGCTTCAAGCAAAAATAGTTTTTGATTGAGATGGAATGTCTTAATGGATTTAATTCAGGAAAATGGACAACCACGTTACGGACGTTTCAAAGAAATTCCAAAAAGTATTGATTACAATGCGTACCAGTACAAAAATCCCTATGGTGATGTACTCAAGGGATGGCGTAAGCAACTAAAATATAAAAAATTTAAATTCTGTAGTATTCAACACGAACATTATACGATTGGCCTTGCAATTGCGGATATCGCTTGGGCTGGGCACAGTTTTTTCTACATCTATAACCATAGTACCAACGAAGTGCAGGAATGGAATGCGATCAATTTCTTCTCGCGCAATACGGTGCTAGACGAACAGCCATTATTTAATCATAGTTATTTTCACAAATCTCCCTTTCAGATTGATATCCAGCATGCCAATGGGGTGCGTTATATCCATGTGACCAAATATGGTGAAATCAAGCTTAGTGCCCGAATTTTCTGTGCAGGTACAGATCCGCTGAGTATGTGCAGTCCAACCGGAATCAATGGCTGGACCTATACCCAGAAATTGACCACTTTGGGTTGTGAAGGTTATTTCGTAAATAAGCAGGGTGAAACCATCCAGTTTAATGAGCGCACCTTCGCCTCTCTGGATGATACCTGTGGCTTTTTGCGTCCTGAAACTGCCTGGTTCTGGCTATCTTGTAATTTCTGGGATGCCAATCATAACCGTATCGGGATCAATCTCGCTTCCGGTGTTAATGAAAGCTTTGGTAATGAAAACTGTTTGTGGGTAAATGGCAAAATTTATCCTGTGGCGGATGTGTTGTTTCAGCAGGAATCTGACGAACGCTGGAACATCCAGTCATTAGATGGCTGCTTGAATCTGAATGTACACACAGGCTGGCGCCGTTATGAAAATCTGAATCTGCGTCTGGTCGGCAGCCAGTTTAGCCAGTGGCAGGCAAAAGTATCAGGGACTATCCGGCAGGATGGCCAAGATATTGTACTGGTCAATGAATATGGACTTTTAGAACAGCACTATGCCAAATGGTAATTCATTTTTCCAACTTCTAAATCTAAAAAAGCCTTCGATTTTGAAGGCTTTTTGATTTCTAGGTTTAATCTTCTACAGCTTGCCAGAAGGCTTCTCCTGCCTGAATCGGGTTACCGGTTTCTGCCAGCGTTTTTACCCAAACATCATATTGAGCAATCACTGGATGCTGGGATGGATGAAAATCCTTTTTAAACCAGTCACGATACTGTTTACCCATACGAGTCAAAGTGCCTTTTTTACCAAAGAACCAAGGTAAACCACGGATATTCATTTGCAAGCGTTGCAGCGGGCTAAAGCCATCATGTTTGAGCATGACATTGGCACGGTAAATGGTAAAACCAAACATCAGAAAAGTCGTGATGAGCAGGGTATATTGACGCAGCCATTCTGGCGTTTTTGCCACATCTTTCATGACATCAAAAGCCACATCACGATGTTCCATTTCCTCAATCGCATGCCAGGCAAACATAGCACGGACAAAAGGATGGGCATTTCTTAAAGTATCTTTTTGTCCATAAAAAGTTTCAGCCATCAACGCGGTCAAATGTTCCGCGGCTGCAGTGACTGCAATATTGTACTCAGGCGAACGGTTCTTCAGATCATAGTTCATCATGTAATTCAGACGCTGAATAAACTGATCGACCGGCATGCCTTGTTCCCGCATCAGGTTATTCATCTTGTCATGGGCAATACCATGTTGTGCTTCCTGACGGATAAAATCAGCTACCCGTTTTTGCAGATCTGGATCTTTAATCTGGTCGCGGAATAGTCGCACGCTCTGAATGAAATAACGTTCACCATCAGGAAAGGTCAGACTCAGTGCATCAAACATACGGGTCAGGAATGGATCGCCACCAAACCAGTAACGCGGAATTTCACTCAGCTTAAAATCAAGATTGCTGCGTACCACAGGCTGTATGGAAGATTTTAAAGGTGCGTTCATCTGCTTTCATTCTTTTTCTGGAGATGCTGACAGTATGTTCAGAATTGCACAAATTGTTTTGACAGATATGGCCAATTTTTATACATTTTACGCCAAAGAAAAATAAAATATATATTCGCAGCAGAGACAGGGACGCGCTCATGCAGGACATCAAAATCTCCAATGGTTATATCCAACTATGGGCCACCTATTTGCGTAGCTTAAATATAGAGCCTTTAACCGCCGAGTTTCTTGCAGATCTACGACCTCAGCTTATTGGACTGATTGATCAGCCTTTTGATGCGCAAGTTCCGCTGGATTTTCTCAATAGCATCCTGTTAAGAACCCAAAAACAGCTAGCGTGTCCACAGTTAATTTTTGAAATTGTGCAATGTATTCGGCCAGAACATTTTGGTGTGCTGGGCTATATGGTATCTAAAAGCAGCAGTATTCCTGAGATCATCGGCTATATCATGCGTTTTCAGCGACTGGTCATTGATGGGAGTGAATTTGTCCCATTGCAACTAAGACAGCATGCGCAGAGTATTGAATTGTATTGGATCTATCAGGATGAGCGTTATAACCTGCTGAATGAGCTGACCATCGCAGCCATGGTGCAATTGGGACGTTTTATTTTGCAGGATCATCCTTTGCTCTTGCGTCGGGTGCGCTTTGCCCATGCGCCAGAAATTGCCCGAATTCACTATCAAAAATTCTATGCTGCGGAAGTGCAGTTTTCACAGCAGGATTATGGCTTTGAACTGGATATACAGGGACTGAACCTGAAATCGGAACAGGCCGATCCAATACTATTACAGTTATTGATTCGTCAGGCTGAAGAAGCGATTGCAGCTAAACCACCCGTGGAAAGTATTTTGAGTCAGGCCCAAAAAGTGGTCGCAGAGCATCTAAGAAGCAGACAGCAGGCCATTAAAATTGAACAGCTGGCCGAGCAACTGTTCGTATCGACCCGTACTTTGCAACGTCAGTTAAGTGAGCAAGGTAGTTCTTTTAAAAAACTGTTGGAACAGGAAAGGATCAGGCGCTGTGAAAGCTTATTACATCAGCCCCTAAGCCTGACCGAAATCGCCCAACAACTGGATTATTCTGACCAGTCGGCTTTGGCCCGAGCCTATAAGGCGGCAACAGGCAGGACTTTATTGCAATATAGAAAACAATTAAAACAGGATCAGGCATAAAAAAACGGCCGTCATTGGCCGTTTTAGCTCATGACTTAATTTAAGCTGTTTTTAATTTAGGGTACCGGAAAGCAATTGCGATCACTGCAAATATTGCCAGAATCCAGCAATAATACACGCCCCCGATTAGCTCGACTGGAGAAAGTTTGGCAATTGAACAGGCAAGTAATAATTGTGCGCCATAAGGAATCAGACCTTGTACCACACAGGAGAAAATATCCATCAGGGCTGCAGCACGTTTTGGATTAACCCCGTATTCTTTCGCCACTTCACGGGCCATATCACCAGCCAGAATAATCGCGACAGTGTTATTTGCCACAAACAGGTTGGAAAATACCACCAAGAAACTGATCCCGATTTCACCGGCACGTTGACGGCCTACTTTAAATAAGCGAGTCAGCGCGTAGATGCGTTCGATCAGCCAGCGTAAACCACCTTCACGTTGCATGATCGCAGACAGGCCACCTAAAAACATGGATAACAATGCCACTTCAAACATGCCGACAAAGCCATCATAAATGGAAGTGTTCAGCTTGAGGATATTGAAATCTGGCGTAGCAAATAGCCCGAATAAACCCGATAACACGACACCGATGGTTAAAACCGCCAGAACATGCAGACGGCTAAAAGCCAGTAAAAAGACCGCAATATAAGGTAGGACTAGAGTCCAGTTAAAGTCCTTATATTCTACGGGGCTGGAACTGCCAGCATTGAAGATATAGATCAAAATCGTGACGATGGAAGCCGGTACAGCAATCCAGACATTGACTCTGAATTTGTCACGTAACTGAACTTTCTGGCTGCTGGTTGCAGCGATGGTAGTATCCGAAATCATGGACAGGTTATCACCGAACATTGCTCCACCGACCACGGCGCCAATTGCATAAACCACCGGAATCTCGGTCACTTGTGCAAAGCCAAAGGCAATGGGTGCACAGGCGGCAATGGTGCCCATAGAGGTACCCATCGCCGTCGCAATAAATGCCGAAATCACAAAAAGCATCGGTAAGACAAAACTTGGAGGAATAACAGACAGGCCCATTTGTACAGTGGCATCAACACTGCCAATCGCACTGCTTACACTGGCAAAAGCACCGGCCAGCATAAACACCATGAACATCAGAATCAGGTTGGGATGGCTGGCACCTTTAAGAAATTCTTCAATACCCTGGTTGAGTTTGCTACGATACACTAATGCAGCCAAGATAATCGCGGGCAGGGCAGCAACAGGCGCTTTAATCTGATAAAACGCAAATTCAGTTCCGATCAGAGAATGATAGATCCCGCTACCTAAAAAGATGGTTAAAAATACAATAAGCGGCAACAGTGCAATGGCGCGTGCCTGCACTGTACCTTCAGAGTCAGTCTGCATAGGAGATAAAAAAATAAGAGAATGGGGCTAGTATAAAACAGGTTTTGCAATTTCAGAAAACTTTAAATGAATGCGCTAACATCTGCATTTTTATTAATTTTTCCATGATAAAAATAAGTTTATCTAAATATTCAACATTTTAGGGAATGCCAAAATTAGGCATCTTTGATCATTGAGAAAAAAATCAAAATAATCGTAAATAGATCCCTTCGGGTTGTTCTGAAATCCTCGCACAGGAAATGAAATGCCAGAGGTCGATGTTGCACACTGTTCAATGTACAAAAAATAGCGTTACAATGCGATGTCTTGTATTTCTACATAGTCAATGTCTCAAGTTTGAAACACCTTAAGGAAAGCTCAGCCCTATGTCACGTTTAGCCACACGATTTGGACAACTTAAATCTCAACAGCGTAAAGCTTTAGTTTCTTATGTTATGGCTGGTGACCCGCATCCAGAGGTAACCGTACCTTTGCTGCACCAGATGGTGGACGCTGGCGTCGACGTGATTGAATTGGGTCTTCCTTTTTCAGATCCAATGGCAGATGGTCTGGTGATTGCTCTGGCCGCTGAACGCGCGCTGGCCGGTGGCACCAATACCCTAGATGCACTGCACATGGTGAAAGAATTTCGCTTGAAAGACCGCGAAACACCAGTGGTACTCATGGGTTATCTCAATCCGGTTGAAGTCATTGGTTATGAAAAGTTTGTGGCTTATGCCTATGAATGCGGTGTCGACGGCGTGCTTCTGGTCGATCTTCCTCCTGAAGAAGCTCAAGATCTGGGTCAAGTGCTGGAAAAATATGAAATGGATCAGATTTTCCTGTTGGCTCCGACCTCAACTGATGAGCGTATTCAGCATGTAGTAAAACAGGCCAGTGGCTTTATTTACTACGTGTCGCTGAAAGGCGTAACGGGTGCTGCGACATTGGATGTATCTGAAGCCGCTGCACGTATTCAGAAAATTAAGGCAGAGACAGATGTTCCTGTAGGCGTTGGTTTTGGTATTAGTGATGCTGCATCTGCGAAAGCGATGGGTGTTGCTGCCGATGCAGTTATTGTGGGAAGTGCGTTTGTAAAACAGTTTGCAACCCTCGCGCCAGAACAAGCCGTTATTGCGACGGTGAATAAAGTCAAGGAGCTTCGAGCAGCGCTCGATGAGTTATAGTATGAGTCAACAAGTGAAATCAGGCAAAATTCTGAGCCCATCGACCCCATGGACGGAGCGTATTGTTCCGGGCATTCATGTACCTGATGAGCAAACCACCCTAAAAGCGACATTCACAGAGCCAACAATTGAGTGCCCTGAATGTCATGCTTTGGTGACACGTACTGCAATGTCATTTAATGCTTATGTTTGTCCACAATGCGATGAACATCTGAAAATGAAAGCACGTGACCGTCTGAACTGGTTCTTTGATCAGGTACAGACTGAAATGGGTCAGGAATTTACTGCCAAAGATCCACTGAAATTTGTCGACAGCAAAGCTTATCCAGAGCGTATGTCGGAAGCACAAAAGAAAACAGGTGAAACTGAAGCATTGATCGTGATGCAAGGTCTGCTGAAAGGTGTACCAATGATTGCAACCGCATTTGAATTCGACTTCATGGGCGGCTCTATGGGTACCGTAGTGGGTGACCGTTTTGTGCAGGCAGCAGAGCGTGCGATTGAAACACATCAGCCTTTGATCTGTTTTGCAGCTTCTGGTGGCGCGCGTATGCAGGAAGGCATGCTGTCTTTGATGCAAATGGCACGTACTTCAGCAGCGATTCAGCGTTTGAAAGAAGCAGGTCTGCCTTATGTGGTGGTATTGACCCATCCAGTCTACGGCGGTGTAACTGCATCTTTAGCCATGCTGGGTGATGTGCATCTGGCTGAACCGAAAGCGATGATTGGTTTTGCGGGTAAACGTGTGATCGAGCAGACCGTGCGTGAAAAACTGGACGAACCGTTCCAGCGCGCTGAATATTTGCTTGATCATGGTGTAATCGATCAGATTGTTCACCGTCATGCATTACGTGATACAGTTTATCGTATTATCACGAAATTGATGAACCTGCCTTGAATACAGCACCATTAGCAACTGATTCACTTGATACATGGCTCGATTATTGGAGCCATGTTCACGTTACGGGAATTGATTTAGGTCTGGAACGTGTCATTCCTGTGGCTGAAAAGCTGGGGGTGATCAATCCGGAGGCTAAAGTCCTGACGGTTGCCGGAACCAATGGTAAAGGTTCAACGACCACGACTCTGGCTGCCATTCTTAATGCTCAGGGTTTTAAGGTCGGACTGTATCAGTCTCCTCACCTATATCGCTTCAATGAACGGGTGAAATTACGCGGGGTTGAAGTCGAAGACCAGTTGCTGATTGATGCTTTTGTTGAAGTCGATCGGGCACGTCGCGAATGCGATTTAAGCCTGTCATTCTTTGAAGCAACCACACTTGCTGCATTTGTGATTTTTAAAAATGAACTGTGTGATGTGTGGGTGCTGGAAGTCGGACTAGGCGGTCGTCTGGATGTGGTCAATGTGGTTAATCCGGATGTTGCGGTCATCACCAATATCGGACTGGATCATACCGACTGGCTCGGTGATACCATCGAAAAAATTGCCTTTGAAAAAGCTGGCATTATCCGTCCGAGTATTCCCGTGATTTTTGGCGGTCAGCAAGATATTCCACAAGCCATTCTGGATAAAACTGCTGAATGCAATGCGCCGTTGTATGCTATCAACCGTGATTATTTCTATGAAGCCTTTGAAGATGGCAAAACCTGGGCATTTGCATCATCAGGTACGACTTTAAAATTACCGACAGGTTCACTGGCGCTGGATAATATTTCGACAGCGGTTGCAGCGATCTTGCTGAGTAGTCTGGAAGTCAACCAGACAGCGATTGCGGAAGGAATTCAGGCAGCTAAATTGCCGGGACGTTTTGAAGTTCGAGAAATTCAGAATAAGACTGTAATTTTTGATGCCGGGCATAACCCGCATGGGGTAGAGTTCCTATTAAAACAATTGCGCAATTATTTAAATTACAAAAAGAAATATAAAGAAGTCATTTGTGTATTTTCCATGTTGGCAGATAAAGATATAAATTCTGTCGTCAAGTTGTTGAAAGACACTGTTCATTTGTGGAAAATTGCACCATTATCTGTGCCACGTGCGGCAGAGGTCACACTCTTGACTGATGCATTGCAAGGTGAATTGATAGAACAATTTGACAATGTAAAATTAGCTTTTAAATCAGCGCTGGATGAAACAGAGAATAATCAGCTGATTTTGGTATGTGGATCATTTCATACCTTAGAAGCGGTATGGGAGTATTTGGAAGAATGTCAATGAATAACAAACAACGCTGGATGGGTGGCGTTGTTTTACTAGGTGGTGGTGTTTTATTGGCAGCATTACTCCTGAAAGGCCAAAATGAAATTCATCAGGATCGTCAGCAAAACCCGGCACTGGCTGCAGAAGTAGAATCAAAAGATACAGTCAACAATTCATTAGGTTCTTTAACAGTCGATGTGGAAACAGAAAAACGTCTGCTGGAACAGCAGCGTCGTGACCGCGAAAAAGCAGTGGCTGAACAGGAAGCTCGTGCAGCTGAATTTTTAGCCATGCAACAGCAGGCTGAGGCAGATGCAGCACGTCGTGCGGCTGAAGAATATGCCGCTTTGAATGCTCATCGTATGGGACAGCAAAGTTCAGACAATATTCCGCCTGAACTGGCTGAAGATGAACAGACGAAGCAAAAACGTCTGGCTGAAGACAAGGCTGCTGCACAAAAAAAGTTAGAACAGCAGAAGCTTGAGCAGCAAAAAGCCCAAACTTCAGCTGATACTGCCAAGAAACAGGCAGAGCAGAAGGCTGCAGAGGAAAAACGTAAGCTAGAAGAGAAACGTAAAGCTGAAGAAGCGCATAAGGCAGCTGAAGCAAAACGTAAGGCCGAGGAAGAGCACAAAGCGGCTGAGAAGAAAAAAGAAGCTGAGCATAAAGCTGCTGAGGAAAAACGTAAGGCAGAAGAGAAGCGCAAAGCTGAAGAGAAACATAAAGCAGAAGAGGCCAAGAAAAAGGCTGAAGCTGAAAAAGCCCGTAAACTTCTTGAAGGTGAAAGCGATAAGCAGTGGATGGTGCAGGTGGCATTGGCTGCCAATGAAGCCAATGCTGATGCCATTGCCGCCAAACTGCGAGCCAAAGGCTACAAGGTCACTAAGAGCCAGACATCTAAAGGTATGCGTATCATGGTCGGTCCATCTAAAGACCGAGAAACAGCAGACGCACTGCGTAAGAAAATCGCGTCTGATGCCAGCCTGAATATGAAATCAGCTTGGGTGAATGATTGGGTGCCGCTAGATAAGCGTTAACTCTCTTACTTAACCGAAGTTTCTGTAGATGGATTCGCGAGTTGCTCGCGAATCCATTTTACATTTTCAGGGGTAAATAATTTTTCAATATTGCGCCAAATGGAATGAAAGCCATAACCGCCATGCTTCATTTCCCGTACTGCGTCTTCAATACTCCAGTTCTGGAAAATAATCCGGTACATGGCGACACTGGCACCGGTACGGTCTGAACCGTGATAACAGTGTAAAAGTATTTTTTCATTATTTTGCTGTGCCTGTTGAATCAACTGCATTACGTTCAGTAAATCCTCGCGATTCATAGCCCAGGTATGAATGGGAATATGCTTAAGCTTGAGGTATTCATTTGACAAAATATCTGTATCTTTATCGCGTGAACGCAGGTTGATCACCACATTAATGGCATATTGTTTTAATAAGGGCGTCAGTTCATGGCTTGGCTGTTCACTTCGGTAGAGTTCATCGCTGATCTGATAAAAATTATGTTCTTCATGCAGTTCCCGTCCCCAGTGCATTGGGCGTTCCTGTTCAGGCAGCGCTGGAGTACAGCCAGATAAAACAAGCGTAGAAACCAGAAGAAGTACATAATTATTTTTCATTGCAACCTAACTCACCTTTTTAATCATTTTCTTCAATAGCATATCGGCTTTTTCAAAAAAAAACCTGTCCGAAGACAGGCTTGATGGGAAAAGTTCGAAAACCCGGCTCGTCGGTAGGTATCAAACTAAACATGAAAATGATGATTGATGCATGACGACTATCATTTTCATTGTGGGGAGTTGATTGCGGTTTTTAATATTCAAAAAGGATAGAACAGCATTTAGCTTATCCTCTTGTACTCACGGCATAGCCATGGGTCTTCTTGCGAAATATATTCCTCAGGGCGGAGCAGTGCTCCGCTTTATCTTGAATTACGCGCTGCGCTTGTCTTGCGACAAATTAAGGCAGCGTTTCAAATACTGCGCACTTCGTTTGCCTTGCGCAAAATTAAAAAGGAGTCCTTTTAATTTTGCTCAGGCTGTGGTGTCAGACGTAGGTATGGAGTTACAGCTTTATAACCTTTCGGAAAACGTTGTTTGATTTCTTCCTCATCTTTCAGTGAAGGTACAATCACCACATCATCGCCATGTTGCCAGTTAGCCGGGGTTGCGACTTTATGGTTGTCAGTTAATTGTAGAGAGTCGACTACACGTAGTACTTCATGGAAGTTGCGGCCTGTTGATGCAGGGTAGGTAATAATCAGACGCACTTTCTTATTTGGATCAATGATTACCAGAGAGCGTACAGTTAAAGTTTCGCTGGCATTTGGGTGAATGAAATCATACAGCGTAGAGACTTTACGGTCCTGATCTGCAATGATCGGGAAGTTAACGGTGGTATCTTGAGTTTCATTAATGTCTTTGATCCAGCCATGATGCGATTCAACATCATCTACAGAAAGGGCAATTGCTTTCACGCCGCGTTTTGTAAACTCATCTTTCAGCTTTGCGGTAAATCCAAGTTCAGTGGTGCATACTGGCGTGTAGTCCGCTGGATGGGAGAACAGAATGCCCCAGCTATCGCCTAGAAAGTCATAAAAGTTAATTAAGCTCTCGCTAGATTGCTGTTCAAAATTCGGTGCGGTATCGCCTAAACGTAAACTCATTTTCTTGCCTCAATTGATCTTGTAATGTGTCGATAAGAATAAATATGAACCAATTTTTTTATGATTAAAAATAGTGTTTTTAGAATTTCTTATGAATAAACCGAATAAAGAAATAGGCTGTCGATTCAGAATCAGACAAATCAGTTGTCTAATTAACTATATTGCATGGGTAAAATTTGCTACATTACTTTGCCTTAGGTCTCAGGGCTAGGACGAAGGATGAGTTTTTTTCATTGGTTTTCTGGCAAAACCCTTGTAGTTCAAATTTCTAGCACCATAATAACGACTAAGAACATATTTATTTGACAAGCAAGATTTAGAGAGTCTATTCATGTTGGCAAGTCTGATCGGAGGAATCTTCGGTACCAAAAATGAGCGCGAACTCAAACGCATGCGTAAAATCGTAGACAAGATTAATGCGCTCGAGCCGACGATATCAGCCCTAAGCGATGCAGACTTATCTGCAAAAACTGAAGAATTCAAACAACGATATAATAAGGGTGAAAGCCTAGATAAGTTACTTCCTGAAGCATTCGCAGTCTGTCGTGAAGCTGCAAAACGTGTCATGGGAATGCGTCACTATGACGTACAGTTGATTGGTGGTATTACCCTGCATGAAGGCAAGATTGCTGAGATGCGTACCGGTGAAGGTAAAACCTTGATGGGGACATTGGCCTGTTACCTCAATGCATTGAGCGGGCAGGGTGTCCATGTCATCACGGTGAACGACTATTTGGCACAACGTGATGCCGAGTTAAACCGTCCATTGTTCGAATTCTTGGGTTTAAGCATTGGGATTATCTATTCCATGCAGAATCCGATAGAAAAGTCTGAAGCCTATAAAGCAGATATCACTTACGGTACCAATAACGAATTCGGTTTCGATTATCTTCGTGACAACATGGTGTTCTCGCTGGCTGAGAAAAAACAGCGTGGTCTGACCTATGCCATTATCGATGAGGTTGATTCGATCCTGATCGATGAAGCGCGTACACCGCTGATTATTTCTGGTCAAAGTGAAGACTCTTCCCAGCTTTATGCGGCAATCAATAATATTCCACCGAAATTAAAAGCACAGAAAGAAGAAAAAGTACCGGATGGCGGTCATTTCTGGATTGATGAAAAACAGCGTTCCGTAGAAATTACAGAAACCGGTTTTGAAACCATTGAAAGTGAATTGATTGCAATGGGCTTATTGGCTGAAGGGGAAAGCCTGTATTCAGCCTCTAATCTGAATTTGCTGCATCATGTGACTGCTGCGATTCGTGCGCACTATCTGTATCAACGTAACGTGCATTACATCATCCATGAAGGTGAAGTGATCATTGTTGATGAAAATACCGGTCGTACCATGCCGGGCCGTCGCTGGTCTGAAGGTCTGCACCAAGCGGTTGAAGCAAAAGAAGGTCTGGAAATCCAGCCGGAAAACCAAACCCTTGCAACCACCACATTCCAGAACTATTTCCGTCTGTATAAAAAATTATCCGGTATGACCGGTACAGCAGATACTGAAGCTGCGGAAATGAAAGAAATTTACGGTCTGGATGTGGTAATTATTCCAACTCACCGTCCAATGATCCGTAATGACCAGAACGATTTGATCTACCTGAATCGTGAAGGTAAGTACAACGCGATTATTCAGGAAATTCAACGTGTTCACGAAGCTGGTGTTGCGCCAATCCTGATTGGTACGGCCACTATTGAAGCGTCGGAAATTCTTTCTGACAAGCTTAAAGAAGCTGGTATTGAACATGAAGTCCTGAATGCCAAACAGCATGAACGTGAAGCGGATATTATTGCCCAAGCAGGTGCACCGCGTGCAGTAACCATTGCGACCAACATGGCAGGTCGTGGTACCGATATTTTGCTGGGTGGTAACTGGAAAGCGCTACTGGCCAAAATTGAAAACCCAACCCCTGAAGATGAAGCACGTCTGAAAGCAGAATGGGAGGCGAATCATGAAGCAGTTCTCGCTTCTGGTGGTTTGCATATTATCGGTTCTGAGCGTCATGAATCTCGCCGTATCGATAACCAGTTGCGTGGTCGTGCGGGCCGTCAGGGTGACCCGGGTGTATCGCGTTTCTACCTGTCTCTTGAAGATGACTTGATGCGTATCTTTGCGGGTGACCGTGTGGTTGCCATGATGCGTGCGATGGGCTTAAAAGAAGATGAAGCGATTGAACACAAAATGGTGTCACGCTCAATCGAAAATGCACAACGCAAAGTAGAAGCACGTAACTTCGACATTCGTAAGAACCTGTTGAAATACGATGACGTGAATAACGAACAGCGTAAAATCATCTATAGTCAGCGTGATGAGATTCTGGCTGAAAGCTCATTGCAAGATTATATCGAAGAGATGATCCGTGAAGTGATGCAGGGCATGATCGCCAACTATATTCCGCCTGAATCGATTCACGATCAGTGGGATATTGAAGGTCTGGAACTTGCACTACGTGAAGACTTATCGATTGATCTGCCAGTCGCACAATGGTTAGAGCAAGATCGTCGTTTAGACGAAGAAGCACTGGTTGAACGAATTACTGAAGAAGTGGTAAATCGTTACCGTTCACGTCGTGAACAAATGGGCGCTGAATCTGCAGCATCACTCGAACGTCATTTCATGTTGAACTCTCTGGACCGTCACTGGAAAGAGCATCTGGCTGCGATGGATTACCTGCGTCAAGGAATTCATTTACGCGGTTATGCACAGAAAAACCCAGAGCAGGAATACAAAAAAGAAGCCTACAACCTGTTTGTAAACATGCTGGGGGTGATTAAATCTGACGTCATTACTGATCTGTCACGCATCCATGTGCCAACACCTGAAGAACTGGCTGAAATGGAAGCACAGCAGCAGGCACAGGCTGAAGCGATGCGTTTGCAGTTATCTCATCAGGAATTTGATGGATTACTGGCTGAAGAAGATGAAATCACCACTGAACAAAGTGCGCAGACTAATCCTGTTGCACCAGTCTTTGAAGCACCGGCAAGCCGTAATGCACCTTGTCCATGTGGTTCAGGTCTAAAATACAAACAGTGTCATGGCAAGATCTAATTTCTGCTAAGTTTCTAAACTATAAAAAGATCAGGGCTATTTAGTCCTGATCTTTTTATGTATATGGACTTTTCAGCTGGTGAATACAGTTTGCACTGTGCGGGATTAAATGGTATTTAATGGCAGATTGAACACCGCAAAGTGGAAGAAACAATGACAAAAGTATTAAAAACGATGATGGTTGCTGCTTTGGCAATCCCGGCTTTAAGTTTTGCAGAAACAGCAACAACGACACCTGCTAAAGTTCAGCAGGCTATTGGTCCAACTACGGCTCAGGTTCAGACGGGTGCAGATGGTCAGGTGACCATTGCAAGTCCGCGTACTGGCATTCGCTATACCTTTAATAATTCAAACCGTCCAATCGTTTTGCAGACTGCAGCGATTGCAGCAGCCAATGCAGCCAATGCTGACCGTATTGTTGCTTCTAACCCTGCACTTTCTGTGGCAAGTCAGCAACAGGCGAAACAGGCTTTATTGAATGAATCAACCCAGTTGGCTAAAAACTAAGTTTGATCTAGTTTAATAAAACCAGTCACTATGACTGGTTTTTTATTGTGAAAAACCATAAGAAAAGTGAGTGTTCATCTGGCTTTGGCTCGATTTTTTAATGAAGATCAACTAAGCTGTATTTTTCTGAAACTTCAATATTGGACATTTAAAAATGGCAGTTGGTGACGTATCTATGCCACAGATGCATGTGGTAAAAGGGGTGAGAATTGGTTCGGCAGAAGCGTATGTGCGCTATCAGAACCGACGTGACCTGGTGATATTTGAACTGGCTGAAGGCTCCAATGTTGCAGGCGTATTTACCCAGAATGCTTTTTGTGCTGCCCCTGTACATGTTTCTAAAGCACATCTGGCGGTAGGTAATCCACGTTATTTAGTGATAAATACCGGAAATGCCAATGCGGGTACAGGTGCTACAGGTATGGCGAATGCTGAAGCCACTTGTGCCAAACTGGCTGAACTTGCAGGCGTGAAAGCTGAAGAAGTATTGCCATTTTCAACAGGGGTAATTGGTGAACAATTACCAATGGAGCGTCTGCTCAGTGGCTTGCAGCCTGCATTAGACTCATTGCGTGATGATGCCTGGATCGATGCTGCAACGGGTATTATGACCACAGATACTATGCCGAAAGGTGCATCTGAACAGTTCGAGCTGGATGGTATTACTTATACCATGACCGGGATTTCCAAAGGTGCCGGCATGATTCGCCCAAATATGGCGACTATGTTGGGTTATATGGCGACTGATGTACCAATCAGCCGTGAACTGGTTCAACAGCTTTTATCTGAGACAGTGAATCAGTCATTCAACCGCATTACCATTGATGGTGATACCTCTACCAATGACTCTTGTATTTTTATTGCCACAGGTCAGGCCGGTGGAACAGAAATTTCATCAGTTGAAGATCCGCGTTATGCTGCTGTACTTGAAGTATTGATGCGTACCATGAAGCGTCTTGCACAACTGATTGTGCGTGATGGTGAAGGCGCAACCAAATTCATTACTGTGGCCGTAGAAGGCGGTGCCAATACTCAGGAGTGCTGTGACGTGGCCTATAGTATCGCGCATTCTCCATTGGTGAAAACTGCAATCTTTGCTTCTGATCCAAACTGGGGACGTATTTTGGCTGCAATCGGTTATGCAGGTGTGGCGAATTTAGACGTTGCAAAAATTCAGGTTTGGTTAGATGATGTACAAATCTGCAAGGATGGTGGTGCAGCAGCAGACTATACTGAAGAAGCAGGTGCACGTGTGATGGCACAAGCTGAAATGACGATTCGTGTTGATCTTGGACGTGGTGAAGCAAAAGATACGGTCTATACCTGTGACCTGTCCTATGATTATGTGAAAATCAATGCTGATTATCGTTCATAATTCAGATTGTTTCTAAAGCCTCCGTTGTGGGGCTTTTTTTATATCTTATGATTTTTAATGACTGGTCAAAAAAGCATTTCGCCAGAGATGACCGGGATGTAGAGTGAAAGGTTCATTGAATAATGAACTATGAGGGTAGAGTAAGAGTTATTATGAATGATGCGACCAAATTAATAGCCAATGAAGCCAAATCGATTGTGCAGGCGCATTTAGATCGTTTAGGAGAACCCAAAGAGCATCAGATCAGTGCACAGGCCAAACAGGAAAAATTTACACAGATTCAAGCCGAACTAGAAAAGCAGAATGCAGTGCTAGTTGCACACTATTATTGTGATCCTGAAGTACAGGAACTGGCAGAATTGACTGGTGGCTGTGTGTCCGATTCATTGGAAATGGCGCGTTTTGGACGTGACCATCCTGCGTCGACCTTAGTGGTAGCTGGGGTTAAGTTCATGGGTGAAACTTCAAAAATACTTTCACCAGAAAAAACTGTCCTGATGCCAACTCTTGAAGCGACCTGTTCACTGGATTTGGGCTGCCCGGTAGAGGAATTTACCAAATTCTGTGATGCGCATCCTGATCATACTGTAGTCGTTTACGCCAATACTTCGGCTGCAGTTAAAGCCCGCGCTGACTGGGTCGTGACTTCAAGTTGTGCAGTGGAGATTATTGAACACCTCGATAGTTTGGGCGAGAAAATTATCTGGGCACCGGATCAGCATTTGGGGCGCTATATCCAGAATAAAACTGGCGCTGACATGTTACTGTGGGATGGCGCGTGTATCGTCCACGAAGAATTCCGTTCGCGCGGAATTGCTAATATGAAAGCCTTGTATCCAGATGCGGCAGTGCTGGTCCATCCAGAATCACCGATGTCTGTGGTAGAAATTGCTGATGCAGTCGGAAGTACTTCTCAGTTAATCAAGGCAGCTCAAACCTTGCCAAATCAGCGTTTGATCGTGGCAACAGATCGCGGTATTTTCTATAAAATGCAGCAGGCTGTGCCAGATAAGATTCTGATTGAAGCTCCAACCGCTGGAGAAGGAGCAACCTGCCGTTCATGTGCACACTGTCCTTGGATGGCCATGAACGAGCTAGATGGAATCTTGCATGTTCTACAACATCGTGATCAGGAGATTCATGTTGAACCCGCATTAGCTCAGCGAGCCAAACTGCCTCTGGATCGTATGCTGGATTTTAGTGCCAGCTTGAAACGCTAGAATTTTGTATAAAAAATGTCTAAAATGCTTGATAAATAAACGCTTGAAGTGTTTTTTTGATTTTTTTTAAATATAGGTGTTGACGTCTTATGGCGTCACGCCTAGAATGCACACCGTACCAAGCGATAAGCTTGATACGAAAGCTGAGATGAATCGGAGCATAGCACAGCCTGGTAGTGCACCTGGTTTGGGACCAGGGGGTCGTAGGTTCGAATCCTACTGCTCCGACCAATTCTTCAAGGCGGATGGTGAAAATCATCAGTAAAGCGCTTGTAGCTCAGTTGGATAGAGCATCCGCCTTCTAAGCGGATGGTCACAGGTTCGAATCCTGTCAGGCGCGCCATTTTTGGTGGCTTGATATTTAAGAACCAAGGCAATGGTGGATGTAGCTCAGTTGGTAGAGCCCCGGATTGTGATTCCGGTTGTCGTGGGTTCGAATCCCATCATTCACCCCAACTCTTTTGAGTTGAATATCGGAGCATAGCACAGCCTGGTAGTGCACCTGGTTTGGGACCAGGGGGTCGTAGGTTCGAATCCTACTGCTCCGACCATCTATAAAAATGATTAATTATATGGATACCGCATTAGGCGGTTTTTTTATGTCTAAAATTTAAGTACAAACTAAATTTATCAATCAAAATAAAAATAGATTGGAAACTGGTTATTGATTAAGTTCATTCTTCATTCCAGAATTATGTTTTTAATAAGTCGAGCTAAATGTACCTAGATCTTTTTATGAGTGAGTCGCATTTATTGGTAGGTCCATAGGGATTGTGAAAATAAGAAAAGTATTTATTCGAGTGAGTTGGAAGAATATTTTAAGCAAGAGTAGTTATAGGAATAAAAGACTAAATTGCACTTTATTAAGCTGAAACGAAATAGCCCCTGTTTTTTAAATTAAAAAATGGAAATAGTAAAAAGATATCTAAAAATAGGGTTTTTAGATTAAAGAATATGCATATGGGGCTATTTTGTAGAAATAATAATCAAC
>NZ_DJBE01000081.1:0-30068 GCF_002429925.1 Acinetobacter sp. UBA5984 | reverse complement strand
CCAAAATATATTGAGTTTGTGTCTGGATTGCCAAAGTCTACAGTCGGTAAAATTCTACGTCGTGAGTTGCCTAAAACCGTGCAGCCGGATGCCAAAGCCTGTTAAGGAATGACATAGTCAAAATAAAAAAGGAATCTTTCGATCACTGCTGTCCCATAGTTTGCTTTAAATAAAAAAACCTGAGTCCTAACAGTTAAAATATGAGTGCAAACAAACTGCATCAACAGCAGCAGTAGCGAATTAGAATTTCGGCATAAAACTAATAAAAACCCTGATGTGACATCACATCAGGGTTTTTAACCAGTAAATAAATAACTGACCTACAATGACTTATATCTGGATGAAATCTTATTTTAATAACTTTAACAGCGCCTCAGCCGTTGCGGCAGAAGATGCCGGATTCTGTCCGGTAATTAACAGGCCATCTTGCTGTACATGCACCTGCCAGTCCTCAGCCTTGGAATACTGTCCGCCTTTTTCTTTCAGCGTATCTTCAACTAAGAATGGCACAATATCAGTCAGCCCAACACCATCTTCTTCGGTATTACTAAAACCGGTCACTGATTTGCCTTCGACAATAGGTCGGCCTTCTGCATTCTTAACATCGCGAAGTACACCCGGTGCATGACAGACAAGTGCCACAGGTTTATTGGTCTGTAGAGTCTGTTCAATTAAGGAAATAGAATGCTGGTCCTTGGTCAGATCCCATAACGGTCCATGACCGCCCGGATAAAAGACCGCATCAAAATCCTGATTTAGCACTTCACTTAATTTATGCGTATTGGCAAGTGCCTGCATAGCCACTTCATCTGCTTCAAAACGTTTGGTTGTTTCGGTTTGCGCATCAGGTTCATTACTTTTTGGATCAAGTGGTGGCTGGCCACCAGCAGGAGAGGCTAATGTTACGTCTGCGCCTGCATCAATAAAAGTGTAGTAAGGCGCGGCGAGTTCTTCGAGCCAGAATCCGGTTTTTTTACCCGTTTCGCCAAGTTGATCATGTGAGGTTAATACAATCAGAATTTTCATATTTTTCCTTAAAATTATCTTGAATGACTTGATGAAATAACGAAACAAAGGAACGAATCTGACTTCCTAACGCAATCAGATTTTTTCGATTGTTTAAAAATAAAAAGAATAAAATCTGGATAGTTAAAATGATGCTAAATCAATAGCATCACTTTCCTTGAATTTTAGACAGTTTAGCCTTTCTTTTTCTTGCCACCGCCGTCCTGCTTATTCACAGTCGACCAAGCAATACGTTCTGCTTCGTCTTCAGAACGACCACGATCTTTTTCACTGTCTTCAATATGCTTAGCCTGCCGTTTTTGCTTTTCGGTATAAGCCGATTTATCACCTCTAGACATTTTACTATCCTCATCAGGTAGGGTCTGAAATCACTATAACAAGGGATGATTTTGGCGCGGGTAATCATCTGTCAGGATTTGTTTGAATTGTTTTATAGCTTTAAGATGAATTTTATTGATATTCATCAAATTCTGTCCTTTGAAAGGTGTCTGAATCTAAAACATATCAAATAATTAATAAAAAAGTAGATAACGACCTAAAAGACCGCTATCTACTTTCAAACTTTGATTAGCCGTTAATAATACTGCCGCCATTTACATGAATAACCTGACCTGAAATATAGCTGGCTTCTTCACTGGCCAGAAATAAATAGGCAGGAGCGACCTCACTCGGTTGTCCCATACGTCCCATTGGTGTCTGTTTACCAAAATCTTCCAGTTGTTCTTCATCAAAGCTACTTGGAATGAGTGGTGTCCAGATTGGGCCTGGTGCAACACCATTCACACGAATTCCGGTTTTATTTTTCGCCAGATTGGTAGATAAGCTGCGAGTAAATGAAGTAATCGCGCCTTTGGTACTCGAATAGTCTATCAACGTGTCATGCCCATGATAGCTGGTGATACTGGTCGTATTAATAATACTGTCACCTGCCTGCATATGCGGAAGCACCGCCTGAGTTAGATGAAACATGGACAGGATATTGACATTAAAGGTCTTGAATAACTGGTCTGGAGAAATATCAGTAATACTGTCCTGCGGATACTGTACACCCGCATTATTTACCAGAATATTAATGGTTTTAAATTCCTGAAGGGTCTGCTCAACCATTTTTTTGATTTCATCAGGATGCTGTAAATCGCATTGAATCAACATGCAACGGCGTCCTTCTGCTTCAACCATTTTTTTGGTATCAAGCGCATCTCGGTCTTCATCCAGATAGCAAATGGCAATATCGGCACCTTCACGGGCAAACAATACTGATACAGAGCGACCGATCCCGCTGTCACCACCTGTAATGAGTGCTACTTTGCCTTTTAATTTATCGCTACCTTTATAATTTTCTTTAATGACTTCCGGGATAGGATTCATTTTAGTCTGGTCACCCGGTTGATGGGCTTGGGTTTCAGTTGAAGCTGGAGTTTCAGGATAGTTATTCATATTTTTTCCTTGATTGCTCTTGATGAAAAAATATATTAGGAGCTTTTAGTTGGGATTAAATCAGACTCAACACTTCATAACAGAATCTGTGCAAGATTTAGCATTTATACATTTAGCTTAAATTGACACTTTAAAACTGTATGTTTGAGTTATTTAAAGTCGACTTCTAGAATGAAATATCGGGTTTCTTTTAAGAAATTGCTCGTGCCCTCATTACAGAACCTGCCTTGTTACTGGCCGATGAACCAACCGGGAACCTGGATACCCAGACCGCGTCTGAAGTTTTTGAACTGTTTCGTAAAATAAATAAGGAACAGGGCTGTGCCATTTTGCTGGTGACTCATGATCCGCGCTTGTCTGTTAGTGGTGACCGCACTATCAAGTTAGTTGAAGGTCTGATTCAAAGTGATACCAAAACAGCTCCAGCAGATATTCCTGAAAATACTTAACTTTTAAATATTTAAGAAGTTTTATTCTTCAATTATAGATAAATGAAGATTTTTCTTATCACTTAAGCCTTGCAATAAAGCTGATATAAGGTTTGCATCAGGGTGAGTAATTTGGGGTCGGAAAGCTGATAAAAAATCTGTTTGCCTTCACGACGCGTGCTGACCATTTCGGCTTTTCGGAGTACGGTAAGTTGTTGCGAGAGAGTAGGTTGGTGAATATCAGTTTGTAGCTCAATCTGTTGTACATTCATTTCACTATCGACCAGTACACATAGAATTTTCAGACGGTCAGAATTCGACAACACTTTTAAGCGTTCGCTCACTACATGAGCCTGAGAAAAATCAATACGTGTCTGAGTTTCATCTGCTGTCATATAAAAACCTGTATTTGTATTAGTCACGCAATATTCAAAAACTGTCTTTATTAATATTTTTAATTATATAATATAAAAATATATATTGTAAGTAGGATATGCTCATGCATGACTTTTTGGCAGCGTTTCTCGGTGGATTACTGCTTGGTCTTTCAGTGGTCGGCTATCTGTATGTCAATGGCCATATTGCGGGCGTGAGTGGTTTGGTTGGGCAAGTACTTAATCGAAAGACGATTTTCAAAACTCCTGCGGTCTGGTTTTTAGCAGGACTATTTATAGTTCCATTTATCTACGGCGTTTTGTTTCAGCCAGAAATTGAGCTGAATGCCAGCCCATGGATGATGGTCATTGCCGGTTTGCTGGTCGGTTTTGGTACACGTTTAGGCTCAGGTTGTACCAGTGGGCATGGCATCTGTGGGATTAGCCGTCTGTCAAATCGCTCCTTTGTTGCGACCGGGTCTTTTATGCTGGCGGGATTTATCACGGTTTATGTTGTTCGTCATCTGGTTGGAGCTATTTAAATGAAAAATCTATTCGCTTTTCTATTTGGTGGCCTGTTTTCAGTCGGCTTAATGCTCTCAGGCATGTCTAATCCTGAAAAAGTTCTGGATTTTCTGGATCTGTTTGGGGATTGGGATGCCAGCCTTGCCTTTGTCATGATGGGGGCTATTCTGGTGGCGTTTATTCCTTTCCAGAAAGCTAAACATAATCCAAATCCAACCACTTTATTTAATGAACCCATTGATTTACCAAAGCATCAAAAGATTGACCCTAAACTGCTGTCGGGTAGTTTATTATTTGGTATCGGTTGGGGAATTGCAGGCATTTGTCCGGCACCCAGTTTTACCCTGATTGGTTTGGGACATTATCAAGCCTTGTATTTTATGGCAGCTATGATGCTTGGGGTCTGGATTCACCGTAAATGGGCAGGAGTATAAATATGACACAGCAGTCACACGTCAAAGCATTTTTTGATAAAAATACCAATACTTTTAGTTATGTAGTGAGTGATCCTCAAACTGCCCAATGTGCCATTATTGATAGCGTGCTGGATTACGATGCTGCGTCTGCCATCACATCGACCGAGCATGCGGATCAGATGATTGCCTATGTAAAATCACAAGGTTTGACCGTGGAATGGATTCTGGAAACCCATGTTCATGCTGATCATCTGACAGCCGCCCCATATCTGAAACAGCAATTAGGCGGCAAGATTGCAATCAGTAAGAAAATTTCGCTGGTGCAGGAAACTTTTGCCGAGATTTATCATCTGGACATGAAACAGATCAATGCGCATCAGCCTTTTGACTATCTGTTTGAAGATGGTGAGCATTTCAAGATTGGTGAACTGGAAGTTTATAATATTCCTACGCCAGGACATACACCTGCCTGTTTAAGCTATGTGATTGGTGATGCCGTCTTTGTAGGGGATACACTGTTTATGCCTGACTATGGCACGGCTCGTTGTGATTTTCCAAATGGCAGTGCCTCGGTTTTATATGATTCTGTTCACAAGCTATTTCAACTCCCGGAAAGTACCCGGGTATTTCTATGTCATGACTATTTGCCAGAGTCACGTCATGAATATCAATGTGAAACGACGATTCAGCAGCAAAAACAGCAAAACGTCCATATCCGTGAAGGGATTAGCAAATCTGAATTTGTACAGATGCGAGAGCAGCGTGATGCGGGTCTAAGTATGCCTAGACTGATTTTGCCTGCGATCCAGATCAATATGAATGGAGGACAGTTTCCAATGCCAGAAAACAATGATGTGTCTTATTTGAAGCTGCCGCTAAATTATTTTAAGAAGTGATCAATTTATCAGGAACAAAATATTAATCTTTAAATTAAGCGCTTATAAAGTTTGCGAATTTTAATATTCCACCCTATGCTATTTGGGTTAACTCATTTTTATATTTTCAGGGTGCATCGTGCTCAGACAGTTCTTTAAACAGATCTGGTTTGTGATGCTTATGGTCTTCGCCGTAGGCTGGAGCGGCATGTCTGTTGCTTCAGTAAAAACGATGCATCTGGAAACGTCAGCGAAGCAGATGAGTTCCCATTGTCAGGAAATGGCAAAAATAGAGAAGTTACATAGCCAGCATCAAGCTATGCATGGTTCTGCTCATGATATGAGTCAGGACATGGATTGCCACTCCGACTTAAACGAGCACAAAGATGACTGTCCGGATTGTATTTATAGCTCTTGCCATAACCTGAGTAGCTGGATCGATGTGGAAATTTCGAAGTTAACTCTCCCTGAGATTCATGCCTTAGAAACTACTTTTATTTCTAATTATCAAGCCAAGCACCTTGCCGGGTATTGGCAGGAAATACTGCGCCCACCTAAAGCTTAATCCTCGTTATTTATATTTTAATAAATCAAGGATTAAGTTATGTCGATTAAAATTAGTCAAAGCCTGTTATTGGGCTTAAGTTTAGTGATTTCGTCTTCATTATTTGCTGCTGTAAAAGAATATCAGCTGGTTATTGAAGAAGGTCCAGTCAATCTCACTGGTAAAACGGTACAACGTATTACAGTGAATGGAAAATTTCCTGCACCTTTACTGGAATTTGAGGAAGGTGATGAGGCGATTATTCGCGTTAAAAACAAACTAAAAAATAAAGAAAGTTCTCTTCATTGGCATGGTTTATTGCTACCCGGCCTGATGGATGGTGTCCCGGGTTTTAACGGGTTTCAGGGCATTGCACCTGATCAGGAATTTGTCTATCGCTTTAAAATTCGTCAGAGTGGAACCTACTGGTATCATGCCCATTCCAAGGGTCAGGAACAGGACGGCCTTTATGGCGCCTTTGTGATCTATCCCAAAAACCAGACGGAAGTTCCTGCACATGAGCAGACCAAGCGTGATTATGTGGTCATGCTTTCAGAATTTCATGAGCAGTCCGGCCAGCAGATCATGAATAATTTAAAAAAATCTGCCGAGTATTATCAAAATCAGCGTGAAACTCTGGGCGATGTTTTTCAGCAAATCAAACGGGAAGGGCTTAAAGCCACCTGGAATGATCGCAAAATGTGGAATCAGATGCGCATGCTGAAAACTGATCTGTCTGATGTAGCCGGCTATACCTTTTTGGTGAATGGAAAAACGCCTGAACAGAACTGGATGGCACAGTTTAAACCGAATGAAAAAGTGCGACTGCGTTTTATCAATGCCTCTGCCATGTCATTTTTCGATGTGCGTATTCCACAGTTAAAAATGACAGTCGTCAGTGCAGACGGGCAGCCTGTCAAACCTGTAGTTGTCGATGAATTCCGCATTGGTGCCGCAGAAACCTATGATGTGATTGTGGAGCCCGCTGCGGAACACTATCAGATTGAAGCTGAATCGATTGACCGTTCTGGTTTTGCGATTGGCAGCTTACAGAATGAGTTAAAGCCAGTTCATCATGCCATACACAAACCTATATCCCGTCCTCGTGCCTTATTGACCATGGAAGATATGGGACATGGCAACATGCAGGGTGAAGAACACGAGCAGATGAATCATCAGAATCATGCTAGTCATGACATAAATGTCAAAAAAGATAATGAACATACGATGATGGGGTATAAGCAGCATGTATCAGCCAAAGTGGTCGAGCAAGGGGAAGATAATCATGCCGAGCATTCAGATACTTCATCCGCTTTGGATGATGTGAATCACACAAATATGACCGGGCATAGGCAACATGAAAAAGATGCCAAAACTTCTACGCAGCAACCAGTTTACGGCTGGGCCAACGCCTCTACACCTGCCGGGCATAAAGCTTTGCAATATAGCGATCTCAAATCTTTAACTCCGCAAAAAGATACTCGCGAAGCAGAAAGTGAATTGGTGATTCGTTTAGGCGGCACCATGGAACGGTATATCTGGACCATGAATGGCAAGAAATTTAATGAAGCAGAGCCGCTTAAAGTGAAGTTTGGGGAACGGATCAGGCTGAAATTTATCAATGACAGTATGATGGCACATCCAATGCATTTACATGGCATGTTCATGCAGCTCGAAAATGGCCAGTCTGCAATAGATATGCCGAATAAACATACAGTGATTGTCCCACCCGGAAAAACCGTTACGACTTTGCTGACTGCAAATGAACTAGGTGAATGGGCAATTCATTGTCATCTGTTGTATCACATGACTGCCGGCATGATGAATAAACTGATTGTAGCGAATGTTCAGGAAAATGGCGTTTCGACTCAGGATACTGTGCGAGAAGATCATTCCAATCATCACATGCCAAAACCATCAGAAAAACAAGGAGATGCTCATGCGCACCATTAATCTTTGTTTGAAACCTGTTTTGGCTAGTGTATTGGCGTTGGGGAATATTGCTGTTTTTGCTGAAGAAAGTTCTCAACAGCATGCTGATCATTCGATGCATCATCGACAATCACTCCAATCGTCAGAGCATCATTTAACTTCAGTAGCACCGGAAGTTGCTGAAAATTTAATTCCAGATTCAGCTTCAACCTATTCCAATGAGCATGATCATCGCAAGGAACATGGAGGGCAAATTTATACGTGGGTCAAACTGGACAATACATGGATCAAAAATTCAGAAGGTGAGGGAGGTTTACAGTCTGAGAATGAGCTTCGGATTGGCACGGATGAAAATAAACTGTTCATTAAACTCAAAGCTGACAAACAAGAATCCAGAACAACAAAATATGCAGTCCAAGCTCTGTATAGCCGGAATATTTCAGATTTCTGGGATGCTCAGGCGGGTCTTCGCTATCGTCAGGAAAGTTTGGGGCAGCCTAATGCTGGGCAAGATAGTGAACATGTAGATGCAGTGTTTGGATTCCATGGACTGGCGCCGTATTTCTTTGAAACCAATACACATCTGTATCTTGGTGAAGATGATTTTATCGGGCTTGAATTGGAAACAGAGCGTGATCTGCTACTCACACAAAAACTGATTTTGCAGCCTTATTTTGAAGTTGACCTCATTCTGAAGGATAAAGCAGCCAATGCCAAAAAGACTGGAATAAGTCATGCGGCATTCGGTCTGGAAACTCGTTATGAAATCAATAAAAAGATCATGCCTTATCTTGATATTGCTTATGAATATTCCAAGGGTAATGAGCACACCTCATGGCAGGACGCATCTGATTCTGAACAGGGCTGGCGTTATGGAATCGGTTTAAGAATGATGTTCTAAACAGATATGTATATAAGCTAATATTTATGAGGCGGAAAAATCATTTTCTCGCCTCATATACTCAGTTATATCTTATTCTTAAGGCCTTTATAAACTTTTAAATTTTTCTTTGTTTTAAATTATTCATCTTCAGAATAAATATAAATACGATTGGACTTATAAAAACCCAAAGTGCCATAAAGCTAATACTACTACTGAATTGAGTTCGTAAAAGGGACAATACCAATAGTAAAAGACTGCCTGAGATCAATTTAACGATGACCGGATAACTCACAAGAAAAGAATATCGAGATTGTCTGGTTTTTAAAATCTGTTTTTCACTCACTGCATAAAAACCAAAACAGGCCATCCAGATCAGTCCTACTATTGCCATCCATATCATGAAGAAGACTCCTGCTGTGCAGTTCTAAGCTTGGCCTGAATTTTATGAACAGCTTTTTGCTGGATAGGTGTAATTTTCTGATGTAGGAAGTAAGCGAGAAGTGCCAAGATCCAGAGCATCAGATCGATACGCAAAAACAGCCAATAGTTTGCAAAAGAATCCAGATAATGCTGAGACCATAAATAATATAGGTCGATGAATGGAAGCATAAAAGCGGCACAGATGAGAATTTTAAGCTGCGTTTTCCATAAATGCTGTTGTGGCGTTAAACAGGCCAAGATAAAACTACTCAGCCAAATACCAAAGAAGATATAGATTTCATAATTTGTTGTGCCTACAGGAATGTGAACTAAACGGTTTGCATAAAAATAAGCCAGCATGGCAATAGGTAAACCAATTATCATGGTGATATTCAGACGATTCACCAGATAATATCCAAAGTGAAAACGATCCGATTTTTTCTGCATCTGCCGTTTCAGGCTCCAGAGCAATAATCCGGAAGCGATCATGGCACAGCCTAATATGCCTGAGAAAAATAGGGCTAAACGTAAAACAGGTTCAGCAAAACGTGCCATGTGCAAACCATATACTCCGGCATTCAGGGTAGCAATTGCACTGTCATTACGAGTGTTTTCAAGCAATCTGCCCGTCGTCGCATTTAATACGAGTTGTGCCTGATTGCGGGTAATAGAATGATCTTTCAATTCGGTTAAGGTAATCTTTGCCAGCTGGGTATTCGGCTGCTTCACGGTAATATTGTCAAATTCTGATTTTCCCCAGTGCTGCTGCGCCGTAGTGATAAAATGTTGAATCGGTAACATCTCCGTTTTAATGGGCACAGCAGAGGGAGCAAGCACATTTTTGGTTCGGATTTCTTCAAAATATTGAAATGGATTTTCTGGATATAGCTGCTTCATGCCAGAAGGCAAAACAATATAAAAGAAAATAGATAGTCCAGTAAAAGTCATAGTTAAAAAGAACGGTAGCGCAATGACGGAACTGACATTATGAAAATCCAGATAGGAACGTTGTCCTTTAAAAGCTCTCAGAGTAAAGAAGTCGGTCAGAATTTTTTTATGAGTAATGATTCCGGAAATCAGGGTCATCAACATGATGAATGCAGCAATGGTGACAATCAGACGGCCAATGGTATAAGGTACGCCATATAGCTGAAAATGAAAGTTATAGAAAAAATCTCCCCCCTGTGTAGCCGAAAGCGTTAATTCCTTACCTGTCATAGCATCCAAGGTTTTAAGTTGATAAGCACCCTCTGCAGTTTGCCAATAAATTTTATTAACCGGTAAATCCTGATTCGCTACCCCGATATACCAGTTCTGTGCATCAGGTGCATGTTGCTGTAAATAGCTATAAGCAGTTTTTAAAGCAATTTCCTGGTTAACCTGCATCGTGGCAAATTGTGGCTGCATCCACATTGTAATTTCATGGCGATAATAAGTGACCGCACCTGTTAAAAAGATCGCGAAGAGCAGCCAGCCAAAACTTAAACCTAGCCATGAATGTAGCCATGCCATGGATTGACGGACAGATTTATGCATGGTTTAACCTATGAAGCGGGAGATGGTAAATAAGCTAAGGAAAGGAAGCAGGCTATAGACCGAAAGCTTTTTTAAACTCTGGATACAGAAGATGCCAATCACAAAACAGACATAAAAAATCAGGGCAATAACGGCGGCCAAATAGACGGATTCTGCTTTGGGCAGAAAAGCCTGTAGAAAGTAAGCCAGATCGAGTGCGATCAAATAACTGCACAAGTAGCCCATTCCAAAGCTCATGCCTAAGCGATAGAAAATGGCGAGTGGCTGCACTACAACAGACATCATATTTGGCCTTGAATAAATCTATACTGATGAAAATCTAAAAACTTAATGAACAAAACTTAAAGTCGTGACCAGATACTGTTTTTTATAGACCTGCTGATTCAATTTTCCTGCCTTGTCTGCTTCTTTGCCGACTTCAATGACATATTGACCTTTCCATGGCGTGGCAATGGTAATCTGGCCTTGGCCGTTGGTGGTGTATTTTTTTAGCCAGAATTGCGGGGAAAAGACTGTGACTTCAACATCCGCAACAGCTTTACCCTGATACAGTACCGTAAATGTATTGCTGTTGATCTGGGTCGGGACAATATCCAGTTGGGACTCTGCTTTCAAGTTTTGTCTGCAGGATTTGGCATGATAGCTCAGCAATGATTCTCCATAGATCAATTCATGAGTGAGCTGGACATCGGTCTGGCCTTGGGTTGCATAGAGCAAATGATCCTGTTGCATTTGAGGACTAAATGTTTTTTTGGCCTGAACGGCCTTTGCCTGATTGAAAGACTTGAGGGCACCTTGCTGCGTTTCTTTGAGCTGTTCACTATATTCACCAAAGAACGCATGAGTCTGCTGATTTGTGCCACGTTCTAGCCAAAGCATATGCGCCTGAGCTGAAAGTGTCATAGACAGTCCAAGGGTCAAAGCGATCATTTTTTTCATTTGTTTTACCCATTTTTGTGTATGTAGTGATGATTTAGCCCTGAACATGTCGTCAAGGCTCAGCTTAAAAATTAATATTTAAATTTCACGGCCACACTGTAATTTGCCGGTGCACCATAGAAGCCTTGCTGATTCGGGAAATTAAATAAGTATTTTTCATTGGTCAGATTATTCCCGTTGGCCTGCAAAGTAATGTGATCATTGAGTTCATAACTGGCCATCAGATTCACAAGCGCATATGCATCCTGTTTGATAATGCCTGCTTGTTGGGTAACAACACCCTCTGTAGCAGCTTCAGGAACTTCTAGATAAGTTTTATCCTGCCATTGCACACCAAGGCCCAGTTTCAGTTTTGGAAGTTGTGGCACCTGATAGGTAGTTAAAAGATTAAAAGACTGGGTTGGATTGAAGGTACGCGCATCACCGCCATTGATCAGATCTTTCAGGCTAAACTGGGTATAACCAAAGCTTAAGTTAAAATGGTCGGTCAGTTGTCCCGCCAAGCCAAACTCGTAGCCTTGGGAACGCAGGTCACTGACCTGAGTTGTGCGTAAAGTCGGGATACCATCAGAATCACGAAGCGGATAATTACTTTGCTCCGTTCTGAACACAGCCATGGTGGCGGTAAGCTTGTCATTTAGCCAAGAACCTTTGACTCCGACTTCATAGCTTTCACCTTCGATCGGTTTGTTAATGCTGCCATCATCTGCTTTGGTGGTTTGCGGACGGAAAATCGAGGTATAACTCAGATAGCCTGTATATTCAGGGCTAAAATTATAGGTCAGACCGGCATAGGGTAAAACTTTATCTTCATCATAAACAGTATCTTTTCCATAACTACTGCCACTGCTTTCAGCCTGAACGTAGTTCACACCTAAAAGCAGTTTCAGATCATCATTCAGATGCAGTCGGGTCGCAGCATAAAGGCTCTGGTTCTTCTGCCGGATATGCATTTCACCACTGGTTTTCGACATATCCCAGCTTGGTTCTTCGGGTGTAAAGCTGGCTAAATCTGTGGTCAGCGGATTGACAAAGCTGCCAGCATAACCCAATTCATCCAGATGATTTTTGGCCCAGACATAGCCCAATGAGGCTTCATGGCGTTGTCCCCAAAGCGGATAGGTGCCGCTAAAACTCAGGCTGGCTTGTTGTTCTTTATTGTCATCAATATACATGCCTGGATATAAGAAAATACCTGAAGTACCGTCAGCACCAGGTTTACCGGACAGGAATAAAAGTTTTGAATCCCGGTCAGTCCGTTTTTCCTCATAACTCAGTTTAGCTTTCCAATCAGCACCAAGTTGTTGTTCGATCTCGGCAAAATAGTTTTTAATATTACTGTCCCAGTAGGCCCAGTCCGGACTGTAATTATAATTTCTTGAATAGCTTAACTGTTCACCTTCAGTATTGATTAAAGGATTGGAACCCCAATTGACACCATTTGGATTATGATTCGTTTCGGTATAACCAGCAGTTATTAAGGTCGAATCAGTCAGGTCAGCCTCAACAACTGCACCAATGCCATTTTTTTCGAGTTCATAGTGATCCAGATAACTATCACCTGTCTGCTGATAGCCAAATACTCGGCCTCTGATTTTTCCATCCTGTGTCAGGGGAGAGGAAACATCTGCTTCATAACGTTGGGTATTCCATGAACCATAACTGGTATTAAACGCGGCTTGAAGCTCCTGAGTAGGGCGTTTTCGAATCATATTAATGGTAGCGCCTGGATCGCCAATACCATTATTTAAGGCATTTGCACCTTTAACGATCTCAATACGGTCAAATAAAAAGCTGTCTGGATTGTCATTATTGTAGTTATAGCCTTCAAGCGGAATCCCAACGCCGTCTACCAATACGTTTGAGATTTCAAAACCACGTGATAGATAGGAAGTTCGTTCGGTCTCCTGGTTACTTACAGTGATCCCCGGTGAGTTACGGAGTACATCACGGGTATTATCCAGTGCAAAGTCATCTAATTGTTGACGCGTCACTACATTCACTGTTTGTGGCGTTTCCTTAAGAGGAATATTTAGTTTAGAAGCTGTTGCAGAATTTTGAATAATATAGCTTTTAGTCTGTTCAGAGCTTTCTGTTGTTTGTGCTGCATCAGTGACTATCGTGATGGTAGGAAGCTGCTGACTATTTTCTGCAAAACTTTGCTGGGTCATCAAAATAGCAAAACTGAGCAAAGATAGCTTGAAAGTTGGATGATTGGTATAAAACATTTTAATTAATGTAAATGATAATAATTATCGCTAATGTTATTGATTAGATATTTTTAAATCAATCTAAATACGATAGGAAATTTAAATTAAAAAATACTCATTGATAGAGGAATACTTTGCAGTTAAAGCAGATTAAAAGAAGGGATTAAGATTTTGCTTAAAATAAAAACGATTCATTATAGTAAAATAATATTTAAATTATTGATTTCATGTTAATTTTAAATTTATAAAGTATTTGCTAAATATTTTTCATGTATAGAATGCGATTAATGCTCAAATATAAAAAGAAAAATGAAATAAAAAAAAGCCATCACATTGATGGCTTTTTATAAATGGAATTGATCAATAAGTTTTATAAGGCAAGAACTTGCCAGACAATACGACATTGACGCGGTCGCCATTCGGATTTTCTTCGCGTTGAATATCCATACTAAAATCAATCGCGCTCATAATACCGTCACCGAATTCTTCATGAATCAGTTCTTTAATGGTAGAACCATATACATTCACCACTTCATACCAACGGTAAATTAAAGGATCAGTCGGTACGCTGGTTGGCAGGGAACCTTTATATGGCACGATCTGTAGCCATGCAACGGCTTCATCACTTAAGCCAAAAATCTGACCAATCTTTTCTGCTTGCTCTTTATTAAACGCCATCTGACCTAAACATGCAGCGGTTACCCATTCTTTAGAAAGACCAATCTCTTTGGCAACATCTGACCACTTAATTGACTTTAAAACTTTCGCTGAAATGATCATGTCAGTTACTTGTTGACGATGGGTAATCATAATCCTCTCCAAATTATTCTCAAATGAATGTATGCAGAACGGATAATGCAGATATCATGCCAAAAGTATTCTAGAGTTCATGCTAAATAGAAAATGAATATTTAAGCGATTATTAATTTTTTGTGGCACAGCTTTTGCTTCTGTTTCGATATACATGGCAACGACGCCATTCACCATTACCTGTTCTAATATTCAAGGCAACGGCGCCTAAGGTCTTCAGTGATCTTAGGCGTCTTTTTTTCGAAAAACAGGTCCGTATATTGAAAAAGAGGACGACAACATGGCATATCTTGCTCCTGCGGAGTTTGCAAAAAAAGTAGTAGATGCGGGTGAATCCAAGCTTCATATGGCAACCCGTGATGTTCTGATTCGTGCCTTTATGGCAGGTGCAATTTTGGCCTTGGCAGCCGTATTTGCAATTACGATTGCAGTGCAAACTGGTGTGCCACTGATTGGCGCATTACTGTTTCCTGTTGGCTTTTGCATGTTGTATTTATTGGGCTATGACTTGCTGACTGGGGTATTTGTATTGACACCGCTGGCATGGCTGGATAAACGTCCTGGCGTTACCTGGGCACGCATTTTAAAAAACTGGGGGCTGGTATTTTTAGGTAACTTTACTGGGTGTTTAGTCGTTGCAGTCCTGATGGCTGCGGTTTATACCATGGGCTTTGCAACTGATCCGAATCCAGTTGGTGAAAAAATTTCTCATATCGGTGAAGACCGGACCTTGGGTTATGCGGCTTATGGTTTCTCAGGTTGGATGACTATTTTTATTCGCGGCATGCTGTGTAACTGGATGGTGTCTTTAGGTGTGATTGGCGCAATGATGTCAACTACGGTGAGTGGCAAGTTCATCGCAATGTGGATGCCAGTGATGCTGTTCTTTGCCATGGGCTTTGAACATTCAGTGGTAAACATGTTCCTGTTCCCATTTGCCATGATGATGGGTGGTGACTTCTCGATTGCAGATTATTTCCTGTGGAATGAATTACCGGTTGCTTTAGGTAATCTGGTCGGTGGTTTAGCCTTAACAGGTCTGGCACTTTACACCACACATGTACGTACTGGCGCGAAAAAAGAATTCTAATAATGAATCATTTTTAAAGGGATCAATATGATCCCTTTTTTGAGTTTTCAATATGAAAAAAACATTAAAAGTCGCTATTGGACAATATTCTACGGCTGGTAATAAAGATCAGAATCAGGATTTTTATGGCATCTTTTTACCAGAAGGTCATGTACTGAAGCAAAAAGGTATAGCTTGTGCGATTGCCGACGGGATCGGTAGTAGCAATGTCAGTCACATTGCCGCAGAAACAGCCGTTAGCAGTTTTCTCTCTGATTATTATTCGACTTCGGATGCCTGGAGCACTCAGACTTCAGCAGCACGGGTGATTCGTGCCACTAATTCATGGTTATATGCACAAACTCAACAAAGTCAGGGACGTTTCGATAAAGATCGGGGCTATGTCTGTACCTTATCCGCACTTATTTTAAAGCAGCATCAGGCGCATATTTTTCACGTCGGTGATAGTCGTATTTATCGAATCCGAGATGGTGAAATTGAATTATTAACCCATGATCATCGCGTCTGTCTGTCTTCGACAGAACATTATCTCAGTCGTGCCTTAGGCGTGGATTATCGTATTGAAATTGATTATCAAAGCCTTGAACTAAAAGAAAAAGATGTCTTTCTACTCATGACTGATGGGGTTTATGAGTTTGTTACAGACCAACAGTTATTAGATTTCACCTTAGCAGCAGATCACTTAAATCAGCTTGCCAAATTCCTGGTTGAACAGGCTTTAAAACAGGGCAGTGATGATAATTTAAGTCTTCAAGTGCTCCGTATTGAGCAGTTGCCTGAACCAGATCAGTTTTATATGCACCAGGATTATGTCTTTCCACCCCAGCTCAGCAAAGGTGAAGCATTTGAAGGCTATGCCATTGACAAAATCCTGCACCAAAATCACCGCAGTTGCCTGTATTTGGCACACGATCATGATCGGCAACCGCTAGTGATTAAAAGTCTGGCAGTAGATTTACAACAAGATGAACAGGCTGTTGAACAGTTTCAACTTGAAGACTGGGTTTCAAAGCGTCTTAAGCACGAAAATCTGCTGCAATGTTATACGCATCAATCAGAGAAAAAATATTTATTCCAGAGTTATGAATATTTGCAGGGAGAAACCTTAGATCGCTGGCTGCATCAACAGAAAAAGCCTTTGCAGATGGAAGATATTCTCCCTATTTTGCAGCAAACAGCATTGGCCTTAAATGCAATGCACCGACTGGAAATGTTGCATCAAGATGTACGTCCTGAAAATATCATGGTCTTAAACGTTGATAATACACTTAAAGTCAAACTGATTGATTATGGTTCAACTGCTGTACGAGGTTTAGTCGAAATTAATCCTAAACATGTGAATCGGCCACTTGGTACCTTGGCATTTATGGCACCTGAATATTTCATCGAACATTCACCATCCGTGCAGTCTGATCAATTTTCTTTGGCGGCAATGGCTTATTATTTACTGACTAAACAGCTTCCTTATGGTACAGATTTGGCTCGTTGTAATACGCTGAAGCAGCTGAAGAAAGTTCAATATCATTCCATTCAAAAATATCGGCCAGATTTACCACTTTGGTTAGACCATATTCTAAAAAAGGCACTGAGTATCGAGCCAATGTATCGTTATGAGGCATTGACTGAATTGATCCATGATCTGGAACACCCATCCAAGGAATTATTAAAATCCAAAGCCCCTACCATTATTGAACGTGATCCTTTACGTTTCTGGCAAATCAGTTGTGCTGTATTAGGACTTTTACTTTTATTAAGTATTGCATGGCCATTTGTTTAAAGGTTGGAGTGAATATAAGTAAAAAATTAGACCGTGTTCTATGCTTTGGACAGCTTGCCTCACTAGTATAGTTATGGCAATCAATCCACAACCAGAAACTACAAGAACTATATCATTACAACTTCAACCACCTTTTAAAATGGGAGAGATAAAAACAAAAAGCAAGGAACTACCATGACGGCTCAATTTCTCCTATCAGCCTTAAGTACCGTAATGATATTGGCATTTACCGGCTGTACAGTTTCATCCAAAACACCTGCAACAGATAGTTATGGCTCCCAGCCGTCTTTACCTGAACCAAAATCAAGACTGTTTCCGGTCGTCAACATTGCCCCTGCAAAAGGTTGGCCTGAAGGTGTCATGCCGACGCCAGCACCAGGTTTAAAAGTGCAAGCATTCGCACAAGGCCTTCAACACCCGCGCTGGTTATATGTATTGCCGAATGGAGATGTACTCGTAGCTGAAACTGATGCTCCACCTAAGCCTGAAGACAGTAAAGGGATTAAAGGTAAAATCATGAAAATGGTGATGAGAGGAGCAGGATCATCCTATCCAAGCGCCAACCGTATTAGCCTGCTGCGTGACAGTAATCAAGACGGCATTGCTGACCAGAAAACGGTATTTCTGCAAAATTTAAACTCGCCGTTTGGAATGACCTTAGTGGGTAATATGCTTTATGTCGCAAATACAGATGCTTTAGTGCGATTCTCTTATCAGCCAGGTATGACCCAGATCAAAGAAAAAGGAACTAATGTATTAGACTTGCCTGCAGGCCCTTTAAATCATCACTGGACGAAAAATGTTATTGCCAATCCTACAGGCACGAAGCTCTACATTACGGTAGGCTCCAATAGTAATGTGGCTGAAAATGGCATAGCTCAGGAAGAAGGACGCGCCCTGATCATGGAATTGGACCTTTCTACAGGTCAAGCCCGGCCGTTTGCTACAGGCCTGCGTAATCCCAATGGCATGGACTGGCAGCCTCAGAGTGGAGCCTTATGGACTGTAGTGAATGAGCGCGATGAGCTGGGTAATGATCTAGTTCCTGATTATATGACTTCGGTTAAAGATGGTGCTTTTTATGGCTGGCCTTATAGTTATTATGGCCAGCATGTAGATACACGAGTAAAACCACAAAAGCCTGAACTGGTCGCACAGGCAATTAAGCCAGATTATGCATTGGGGAATCATACTGCTTCTTTGGGACTAACATTTTATAAAGCCAATTTAATGCCTCAATATCGTGATGGAGCACTTATTGGCCAGCATGGTTCCTGGAACAGGAAACCTCATAGCGGTTATAAAGTTATTTTTGTGCCATTTCAAAATGGTCAGCCTTCTGGGCAGCCTCAAGATATTCTGACCGGATTTTTAAGCAAAAATGGAGATGCATTTGGCCGACCTGTGGGTGTGACTACAGATGACCAAGGTGCAATATTAGTTGCTGATGATGTAGGGAACGTGATTTGGCGAGTATCACCGAATCAATAAATAATTAGATACTAATAAAATAAAAGCCTTATAGTCTCTCCCAAAACTATAAGGCTTAGCGGCTGTAGTCTCTACTTTTATCACTTACCATCCCAGTAAGTTCGCTGTCTTTCGACTTTATTATCGTTGTAATGCGATTATTATCAGCTTTCCTTGCTGACTCTTTATGTGAAACATAATGTCAAAAATTGAGGAATCAGGATATAGAGTATTTACTCCAATCTATGTAAGCCAAAACTTACAAAAAAATAATATATTTATACAAAAGTTAACATTATGTGAATATTGTTATATTTTACAAAGGCTTTTGAAGATAAAAATCAGTCAATAGTAGTGTATAAATAATTACTTTCCAGTTATAAACAGCATTAAAATTAAAAGATATGATTTAAAAATCATCTTTTGCTTCAGGTTTGGCAGCTAGGGTTCCAGTTTATAGAAGATATTTATGAACACTTTAACTAAGGTAATTGATGGATCTGATTTCTCTGCCATATATGTGGTCGGGGATCTGCATGGTTGTTACAGCTTGCTCATGCAAGAACTGGAGAAAGTTCATTTTAATTTTGAGAAAGATCTACTGATTTGTACCGGAGATCTGGTCGATCGTGGTAATGAAAATCTAGAATGTGTTTCATTGGTTAATCAACCTTGGTTTTATTGCGTTCGCGGTAATCATGAGGAAATGTGTATTAAGGGCCGTGATGATGCATGGATTCAAGATATACATGCACAGAATGGCGGTGAGTGGTTCTATCTTTTATCTACCGAAAAACAGGATGAACTCAGTGAAATTTTTTCGGCACTTCCTTTGGCCATTGAACTAAACCTAAAACATAAAAAGATTGGCATTTTGCACGCAGATATTGCGCTAAATGACTGGAATGTATTTAAAAAGAAAATTGCAAAAGGTGAAAGTAGAATTCCAGGCTTAACTTCAGCATATACCAATGCACTTTGGGGTAGAGGGAGAATTCGCAATCATTCTTATCGCTATGGAACCGTTAAAAATATCGATGAGATCTATCTGGGTCATACGATTGTAAAAGAATATATCCAAATTGATAATTGCTACTATATCGATGTCGGTTCTTCTTATACGCAGAAGTTGTGTGTTGTTAAAATAAAAGATGCAAACTAGGTACTATTGCTAAGAACCAGCTGTAAAAATATATCAATAACTTCTACCTTTAAAATTAACTTGATAGCTTATTTTTACAAAAGTCGATCTACATTAATGTTTGAATGAGAAACTGTATTTTGTCCTATTTAATTTTAAGTAAGTATTCATACAAATAATTCGGCTATAGTGAATTTATCTCATCTTTGTTTTACGGCATCTGCGGTATGCAGCGTGACCGATACGCCACCGACATTGCTGGTCTGTATGAATCAGTCATCTCGATCACATGTGCATTTTATTGAGAACAAAATTTTGTCAGTGAACGTCTTAGGTCCACAGCACGAACAGATTTCCAATGCATTCGCATCCAGCAAATTCAGTTCTGAACGAAGATTTCAATTAGGTTCTTGGACACCGCTAAAAACAGGTTCACCTGTATTAGACGATGCATTAGTGAGTTTTGACTGTGAAATCGAGAATATCTAACAAGTAGGGATACACAGTATCTTGATGTGCCGAGTGGTTGCGATTCAACGGAGCGAACAGGATCAGAGCCTGGCATATTTTAATCGTACTTACCATTCGGTTGGACAGATAGAATTTGCGTGAATGAAAATGAGAAGGATGACCATAAAATAATGTGGATTTTCTCACTTTTAAGATTTGTATCGAATTTAACAAATCAAAAGCAATCGGTATTCACCCTCATTTTCAACTGGAGCCCGATGTACACATGGTAGAGCCTGTTGGGTGGGATGATCTACTGCCAATCGCCAAAGATGGCCTTGACCTAAATTGACAGGTTTGGCATCAGGCTTAGGTTGATAATGCAGATCAAAGAAATATTCTTCCAGAAAATCTTCAAATCCGGCTTCTGGGCCATCATATAATTCTTTCAGCTTTGCCCTGATTTCTGGAATCAGAATCTTTTGTTCCACCTGATCATTGGGCAAGATATCGCTTGCAGCGCCATGATAGGTACATAAGAAAGTATCTATTTCAATCGGTGAGCGGTCAACATGGAATGAATAGACATCTGTAGTAATGAAATCAAGCTCATTATCCCGTTCATAGCATTTGAGCAGATTGAGTGAAGGGGAAGCGCCGTAGTCAGTCAGTAGCTGTATATCTTCTAAGACAATCTTTCTTGCCAGATGACCGCTTTCTGACAGCTGGAGTGTCATAAGATCATCAATTGAAACTTCAGTTATATTTTCCTGTAAATGAAACTTACTCACGATCTCGGCAAAATCGCCCGCTAAATTCCTAGACCAGCAAATCGCATTCATCTCATCCTTAAAATGCGAATTAACAAGTTCAGAAAAGTTTGAAACTACACGAATTTTTTTATTGCCTGAAAATTGATTATGCATGCTTAAATGAAATGACTTATGAACTATGCCTAATATTACCCTTAGATTCCTCACAATAACTTTATGACCGCATAAAAAAAGAGATTTTAAAACCTAAAATCTCTTTCCTTTCATAGCCTCTTAATTTTCAGCTTGTGCTTTGGCTGCAATATTACTTTTATAGATAAAAAATAGTGCAACGGCTAATAGTGCAATTGCTGCTAGTCTGGAACCATCTAAATGAATCACCGGATTATTCAACCATCCGAAATGGTCGATGAGCAGACTCATTAATAACTGTCCACTAATGACGGCGACAGTGGTGGCAGCAGCCCCCAGTCTAGGCATGGCAAATACAATCGTGAGCATATAGGCTACGCCAAAAAATGCGCCTGTTAATTGCCATCTTGGGGCTGTGAATAAATTCAATGCATGGTTTGGTTCAAGAAAGAAAGCGATTAGAAAACTGACTAAAGCACCTAAAACAAAGGTCAGCCAAGAACTTTCTAATACGCCTACTTTAGCACCTAGACGACCATTAATTGAAGATTGAGCACATAAAACTGCTCCGCCAAAAATAACGACTAATAACATTATATAAATCATGGAGAAGCTTCCTTATTGAATAAGCCATAATGCAGCTAAAATAGCCACCAGCGCGCCAATACGATATTTATCTACAGCCCGTTTATGACTACCTAACAAACCCCAGTGATCAATAATAAGACTGGTCGCAACCTGGCCAAAAAGGATGCCCACCATGGTGAGGCCAACGCCAATATGAGGTGTTGCTATAGTTAAAGCTACTACATATATAGGGCCTAATATGCCACCAGTCAGTTGCCACCGTGGCTGCTTGAACATGAGAGAAAGTTTTGGACGGCTAAAGATCAGTCCGAAGGTTAAGAGCAGTGAGCCGATCGCGAAAATTCCCAAGGTTGCCCAGAAATGGCCAATTTCTTCCCCGAGTGGACCCAGTAAACCCGCTTCAACAGATAACCCCATACCTGCAAGAACGACTAATGGGAAAATCCACAACTGTTTCATATATGCTTTCCAAAGGAAGAAAGCACCGGATTATATTCTCTTATCTAAAAGCTACAATTCCGTAATTTTTCAAAACATAATTGCTATTATGACAATAATAAAATGATTAAATTAAATTCAGGGATAGATCAGGTATGCAACTCAATGCATTACGCTATTTTGTGATGGTAGCAACCACAGGCAGTTTTTCAGCCACAGCAAAGCATTTTCAGGTTCCATCTTCCTCAGTATCTCGTTTTATTTCCAAACTTGAACAGGAAATTGGACAGCAACTTTTTTATCGTAATACACGCTCTGTCCGGCTGACTGACATAGGAGAAAAGTACTTTGTGCAAATTAAGGAAGTGCTTGATACGCTAGATCTGGCCAATGAAGAAATTTCTGGTAGAAATGCGATCAGAGGATTAATTCGCATCAATACGGCGGTTGCACTGGGAAGGCTACATATATCGCGTATAGTGAATAACTTGCATGATAGCTTTCCAGATCTTTCAGTCGAGCTGATCTTGACGGATACTTTTATTGATCCTGTACAAGAAGGTGTAGACATTGCCATACGGATTGGCTCATTACAAGATTCAGCATTAATTGCACGCAAGGTCTGTGATCAACAATATGTGCTGTGTGCGAGTCCTGCATATCTTGAAAAACATGGAACTCCACATTCCCCATACGAGATTCAGAATCATCAGTGTCTGGTGTATAAGGGCGTTTCAGGAAGCCAACGTTGGTATTTCCGTCAGCAAGAGCATGACACTCCGCTTTTAATTGAGCCACAAGGGCCTTTAAGAAGCAATAATGCAGAAGTCCTGGTAGATGCGGCATTGGAAGGACGGGGGATTGTATTATTTCCAACCTGGATTTTTACGGAAGACTATTTCAAAACACATAAACTGGTTCAACTCCTTCCTGACTGGATCAGTACAGTGGAACCTTATTCTATAGGGATTCATCTGGTTTCTCCTGAAAACAGAATTCGTTCGCAAAAGGTTAGAACTGTGCTTGATTTTATTTTAAAAGAAATTGGAGATCCGCCGTACTGGGATAATATTCTTAAGCTATAAAGATTTTATGATTCAATTATAGGAAGCTTAATGGGCTTCTTAGTTATCTCGTTTTTGATCAAGAAGGATTCTAAAGTAGAGCTAAAATTAAAAGCATAAAATGGATGAATTTATACGATTTCAAATTTCTAACTTTAGATTTTATCTACACATCGCAATTGTAAAATTCTTAACTTTCCTTAAATGTATCCGCATTATTGTTATAAATCCAAAATTAAAATAAAAAAGCCTATCTCATTCGAAATAGGCTTTTTTACCTCTGAGGAATCTTCTCGCCATTTAATTCAGTTAAGAATGCTATGACTTAAAGACTAAGAATCATATTATGAGAATATGAATAGTTTTTCAAACATAATTTAAATTTTATTTGGTTAAATTATTACGAATGTCACTTGTGCTTGCAGGATGGTAAAGGAACTTATTTTCAATAATCTGTGCTTTCTCCTGAAGAATTTGTACTAATTTTTCCAAATTTACGAAATCAAATCTATTTTTTGAAGCTAATAAAGTAAGCGCTAAAGGTGGTTCTTTAAGAGAGAATTTAACTGGTACAGACAAACCGGCAACTTGAGGATCAAGTTCACCACTAGAATAATAATAACCCTGTTTTTTAATCTTTCTCATTTGTTCCAGAAAAGCGGTTTCATTCTGCACAAATCCCACTTCTGCAAATGCATCTGCATAACGTTGATAATAATCAAGCAAAGCTTGCTTCGGTAAATGTGCCATGATGACTTTTGACGATGAGCCTACATAGACAGGACGTGGACAACCGCGTCCAAATGAAAGCAGATGTGCATTTTTAAAGACTTCGTCATGTAAGTCGATACAAGAATCATAATTAAGATGAGTCAATATACAAGAGAATTCAGTCCGTTCGACGATTTCCTGCATAAAGGGAATGCTGATCTGTACCAAAGGATCAGTTTTTCTTGAAATATAATCCAGAACAGCAATTTTTGAACCCAGCGTATAATCACCGGATGTGCCACTGATTCGCTGTAAAAGTTCAGCCGATACTAATTCTTTTAAATAGCGATAACTGGTGGGTTTGGAGAGGTTTAATTCTTCACTGATGATATCTACATTAATCACTGAACGTGATAACGAAAATAGATCGAGAACAGTAAGAATTTTTCCAAAACTTGCTTGCGCCATAAAAAACCTGAAGTGCTGACCATTGAAAAAGGTTATGACTCACTTTAGCTTAAAAGAGGCTAGTAGAGGCAACTATTTACCTAAAATTCTCGAATCATGAGGATATAGGAAGAAAAGAGACAAATATTCAGCATAACGGCCTATGCAATGATAAAAAAATCATACTTATTCTCATATAGAGATATTTTTATTGACAATAAAGCGTTTATTTGAAAAAATTAATTAAGTAAATATCTAATGATGAATAATTAAGTAAAGTGTTATCTTTTGCTTTTTATATTTTCATCAGACAGTTTCAGTTTAATCAGCTGAATATTCTAATTTTATAGCCTTTCAACAAGTAAAAATTTTGTCACTGAGCTCTTTGGGCTTGGTGGGCAGGTTATTTACTTTAGAAAATAAAATAAGCTCTTAGAGAGAAATCATGCTGCTTATAAAATCTTTACTCGCATTTCGTCCAAATAAAATGGACTGGATTTTTGCGACTAAAACGTTTGTGGCTGGTATTTTGGCGCTCTACATTGCGTTGAGTTTGGATCTTGCTTATCCGATTTGGGCTATTGGCACAGTTTTCGTTATTGCCAATCCTTATACGGGTATGACCGCTTCAAAAAGTATCTATCGTGTACTAGGTACTTTATTAGGCGCAATTGTGGCAGTTGCAGTTACTCCTTGGCTAATCAATACACCGTGGTTGTTTACGCTGTTTTTATCCTGCTGGGTTGGCCTCTGCTTATATTTCTCTCTGCTTGATCGTACACCGCGCAGTTATATACTGATGCTGACTGGATATACGACTGTCATTATCTGCTTCAATATAATTTACTTTATTGATACTGCTTCATTATTTGACATGGCGGTAGGGCGTTTTCTGGAAATTACCATTGGCGTCGTTTGCAGTGCGATTGTGACAACGACGATATTTCCAATGCATATTGGCCCCGCAGTGAAAAGTCGTGTCAGTAAAACCTTAGTGGATACTCAGCAGATTTTTAATAAAATTCTATTAGAACCACGTCAAGACCAGAACTATACAAAAGCTTTAAGCCAATTAGCTGCAGATATTGCAGATATTCATGTCATGGCTGTGCATTTAAGCTATGAAAAGTCGGCTCTACAGGGAATGACCAAACCACTGCAGGAAATGCTGAACCAGATCACAATGCTGGTGAGTAATTTGGTGGCAATGTCAGAACGCGTGCAACAGTTAGACTTCATTGATACAGGATATCGCCAGTCATTAGCACATTTACATTCCAAAATTAATACATATCTAACTGATGAACATACATTAAAAGAGTCTGAACTGAATCAGCTTCCTGCTGATTTTGAAACAGATTTCCTGAAAATTTTTGAACATTCAAAAGATGATCAAATTGTAATATTGAAAAGCTTGAAAATGGATATCCGTCATTTCATTCAGAATATCCATGCAATTAAGTTGATCTGGCAGCGAATCCAACAAGGGGATACTTCACTGCCTGAAATGATTGTTCCACTTACTACGAACTATCCAACTCTGCATCGTGATCATGGTGTAGCAGTGCGGGGTGGGGTTTCTGCATGCCTCACTGTTTTTATTGCTACTGCCTTTTGGATCTTAAGCGGCTGGAAAGCTGGATTTATGCTGGCTGAAATGGCTGCAATTAGTGCATGTATATTAACGGCGCTGGATAATCCGGTGCCTGCATTAAAGCTGTTTATTCGTAGTAGCTTATATGCTTCGATCGTGATCTTCATATATGCCTATGGAATTTTTCCAAATATTATAGAGTTCTGGCAGTTAGCACTTGTACTTGCACCATTCTGCATATATTGCCTGATGCTTTTTTTGCATCCACCCTTGGTTGGAATTGGTTTGCCTTTGTTGATGGGTACGATCATGGGGCTGAATTTTCATAACCGTTATACCCTGGATCAAATTTCTTTCTTTGATGCAGCGATTGGTACAGTGATTGGGCCAATCATCGCTGTATTTATTATCCATATGATCCGTGCAATGTCTCCAGATATAACCGTACAGCGCATTTTGGCCATTCATAACCGAGCCATTCGTCAGGCACTGTATATTCCTTATGGGGTACGGTTCCGTATTCATTTACGTACGATGATTGACCGCATCGGGGTATTAAATACTAAAACAGTAGAATCTGAAGATCTAAAAAATAAAATCGATCAAGCACTCATTGAATCCAGCGCCGTCGTGGATCTGGCACGGTTACAAGAACTCATACTCAAGTTACCTGAACAGCAGCCTTTGACCCAGCAACTCGAAGATCTTCAAATACAGCTGGATGAATATTTTCGTGCCAAAGAAATTGGACAAAATTATGATGCTGCCTTCACACAGTTAATTAACAAAATACAGGCTTTGGAAGCAGATCTCATCATGCAGGAACATACAGATGTTGTAGAACGGCTGCATATTTCACTCAACAATATTCGTAGCAGCTTATGTCATATCAAGACACCGCCAAGATATGCAGGCGCAGGAGATTAATACATGGGAGAGCTGAATATCTATGGTGTGTATGTGCCGATTTTATTGATTCAAGCTGTGATTGCCTATGTACTGCTCAGAATCTTGATGAAGTGGCTAGACAGACTAGTCGCAAATGACTGGATCATCATGCCGAATATTTTCTATTTATGCACTTACGTACTTTTGCTGGGCGCCGTCCATTGGGCAGGCTTATTACTATGAGGTCTGATATTAAAATGATTGAGGAAAACCGTATATGACATCTGTCAATTTACGCAAATATTTGCGACCTGTACTTTTGACGGTAGTGGCTGTTCTCGCCATTTTAGTGATTCGACATATCTGGAATTATTATAATTCTGAGCCATGGACGAGGGACGGGCGTGTACGTGGTGATGTAATTCAGGTGTCATCAGATATTTCAGGCCTGGTCACAGAAGTCCTGGTGCAGGATAACCAGACCATCAAGAAAGGGCAGCCTTTATTTAAAATTGATGTTGAACGTCAAGAACTGGATGTTCAAGAAGCTCGTGCGGATCTTGCGAAAGCAAAAGCAGGTCTAGCGCAAGCTGAGGCTGAACTGGTGAATGCTAAAGCCAATGTCGTGAAATCCCAAGCAAATATTCATCTGGCAGACAAGAATGCAAGTCGTTATTCAAGCTTAATGGATGGTGCTATTTCAAAACAGGAACAGGATCAGATTTTTGCTGCACGGGATGAATCACATGCCGAGCATGAGCAGTCCTTAGCTGCAACCGAACAGGCCAAAGCGAATATCGAGCAGCAAAAAGCATTAATACAAGTCGCCGAGAATAACCTCAATCTTGCGCAACTTAATTTACATCGTTCAGAAGTTGTTGCCCCGGCAAATGGGACATTATCAAATTTTGAATTAAAAGAAGGGAACTATGTCAAAGTTGGCCAAGCAGTTGCCGCATTACTAGATCGCAAGCAGCTCTATGTAGTCGGTTATTTTGAAGAAACCAAACTGGATAAAATTTACGTGGGAGCACCAGCTACAATTCAGCTGATGGGTGATTCGCAAAAACTTAAGGGCCATGTGCAAGGTATTGCCTCGGGGATTGAAGATCGTGAGCGTACTGCTGGTTCAGGACTTTTAGCGAATGTGAATCCAACTTTTAGCTGGGTGCGTTTAGCCCAACGTGTCCCTGTTAAGATTATTCTGGATGAGTTACCAAAGAATGAACTTGCCTTCGTTGCAGGGCGAACAGCAACAGTACATATAGAAAAGCAAGAAAAATAAACTGACCTGTAATTCAATAACACAAGGTTCTTTACGAAAAGAGAGCCTTGTCATGAATCCTGATTTAAAAGATCAAATAGCTATATAAAAACAGTAATAATAAGAAGTATGTAATTTGACCATTAAATTACCTTGTCATTACATTTTTATTGACCATTCGTTCAAATTTTTATATTTTCGTATGGATCTTTTTAAGCAGGAGGAAATTTTTATTATGAATGATGTAAGGCTTTTATATGTAAGTAAGTTCAAAGATGAGAGATACTCTACTTCTGAACTTTATAATATTTTAACAGAAGCCTTAGAATTTAATGAGTTACACAAAATTTATGGCGCACTCTATTTTGGTAATAATTATTTTGTCCAGTGTCTGGAAGGTACTGAAGAAGATGTAAAAGACCTTTTCTACAATCGAATAGTCAAAGATCCACGCCATAAGAACTGTGAAATTCTCTCTTATGAAATAATCGACTCATATCTTTTCTCCAGTTGGCACATGAAGTATGCCAATGTCCATAATGATTTCATTGAGTTCTTTATCAAGAATCATCATGATGGATTTAATCCTTATCTCCTGGAACCAGACACTATTCCTGCTTTTATAGAATTACTCAGACAGCACGAAGATGATTTATACAAAGCTCAGGTGATGGCTTAGTCAGATTAAGATGTAACATGTGATATGTTATTTTAAAGAAATTGCTATATTACATGTTATATTTATAATTTTAAGTTTTTTAAATTTATAGAATAATTAAATTTTCAGTTTAAAAAAATAGAGATGGTTAACCATCTCTATTTCTAATGGATTTAAAATTCCGAGACAACTTAAATAAATTTCAGCACTTCAAGTCTCAGTATTTAAAATATTTCCTGATTACATATTTCTATTCTTGAAATAAAATCGAGAGGCATAGTTAGTCTTTCAGCAGTTATTGTTTCAAAATGAACCCAGATAGCTGCGTCTCTATTCTCAAAACTAATACTTACAAGCTTAACCAAGTCATAAGGTTCAACATTGTGAGTCAAGATAATATTATAAAAGTGATCTGAGCGTACGTAAGAGATAAGCATTTGATGAATAGCTACTTGTTCATCGCTACTTAGCTCACTATATTTACTTAGTTCAGGTAAATCATGTTGTCTGTTCACTTTAGTCCTTATCAATCTTCAAGTTTTTTATAGAGGACCAGAATTTTAACAATTTAGACAGGGCAGCATTTAGTTGTTTTGTATAAATAATTGAACTTTTTATGAATGATGCTGAACAACAATGCTAGCCAGATTAAAGCCCACACTATAATTAAAACTGTAACTATAAGAGCGTAGAAAACAATGTCTCAAATAAAAATTTATGCTTTAAATGAAACAATCGAAGTATATTGAATAAAGCTATCCATCAAGCTTTAATCAAAGAGCTAAGTTATCTCGAGGAAAATATTTTTCAACGATTTATACCTTTAGAGTCTGAAATTTTATTTATCCAAAGGATCGATCTAGATTTTATATCATTATCGAGGTTTCAATGTTTGAAGGAAGAACGAAGAGACCAAAAGAGTATTTATTTAGGCTTTTATTAAAAATATAAGTCATTTATGTGGGATTACATCTAATGATATTGAAATAACCATATTTGAAACTTTTAAAGAAAACTGGGGTATTTTAAGGAAAATTGCGGATGAGCTTCATCTAGGTTGTGAGATAAATATTTAATTGATTTATATAAAGAAAACCTTAAGACTAATCTCAATACCTACGTTTAACACGACTAGATGAAAAAGACATATCAACTAATTGGTGAGTGCTACATACAGAAATAGGCTATATGCATAATATTCTATTTAACATAATATACATTATACGAA
>NZ_DJBE01000075.1:0-18751 GCF_002429925.1 Acinetobacter sp. UBA5984 | reverse complement strand
AGTAAATGTCAACAGACCCTAACTATTCAAAAAATTATTTAGGCTTAAAATTAAAATATTTAGTTACAACATCTTGAAAATAATAAAAAACATAGACTTAGATGAAAAACCTTATATTTCGCCTATATTATCTTGTTCATTAAATCCGCAAATTCAATTAAATTAATTTAAATAAGGGTATTTGCCCTTTAAAACGAAAATTCTCACCCTTATCTATGATTTAACTAATGAAGGAGTTATCTCGTGAAAAAAGTGGTTAAAGCAAAAAACGTTCTCGCATTTAGACTTTGGTTAGAAAAATTGGGGTATTCGGTTCGCACCCTGGCAGACAATCGTGGTTTTAGTTTCAGTTTTAAAAAAGAATATGGTCTGGTGACCTGCGATCTTTCAGGTAATGCATTGGCCATGCAGCTGGGTGAGGAGTTTGAAGATCATCTGAAAGCTTAAATTTAATTAATCAATGCACTCATGATTTACCCTTTTATTTGAGTAAAATTCTATTATTCCTATAATCAGCCCATTTCGATGGGCTTTTTTTCGTTTATAAAATTTCAGGCAAAAAAAAACAAGGCATCAACCTTGTCTCTTTTGATGGTGGGGACGGAGAGACTCGAACTCTCACACCTCGCGGCGCTGGAACCTAAATCCAGTGCGTCTACCAATTTCGCCACGTCCCCATCAGGGTACCAACTTAGTGTTGGACTTTTTCAAACTTTGGCAGAGGATCAAGGATTCGAACCTTGACGAACGGTTTTGGAGACCGTCATGCTACCATTACACCAATCCTCTACTCGGCCATTTTACTCAATCTCTTGAGTAAATTGGTGGGGACGGAGAGACTCGAACTCTCACACCTCGCGGCGCTGGAACCTAAATCCAGTGCGTCTACCAATTTCGCCACATCCCCGATGGCTGTGTATATTATAGAGATAGCAGGTCATTGACAAGTGATTTTACAAGCAATCACTGCCTATTCCGCTATAAATTAAACAGTTAATGCAATTTTTTTATTTTTTATAAGATTTAACAAGAAAACTCGGCCTTATGAGGTTTCTTTGCTACTGCTTTGAACTTGATCTCTAAGCCTCTCTAGTTCAATCCCAGCAGATCACAGACCTCTAGAACCTCACTTATCTTGATCAAGCATGTTGTTTAAACAATAAATTAATCCAATACAAAGAATAAAAAGCCGAGCCAATAAAAATATCGCACTAAATTTCAGGCAAAAAAAAACAAGGCATTAACCTTGTTTCTTCATATATGGTGGGGATAGAGAGACTCGAACTCTCACACCCAGAAGGCGCTGCGACCTGAACACAGTGCGTCTACCAATTCCGCCATATCCCCGTGGCTGTGTATATTATAGCGATCGCATCTGCTTGACAAGCGATTCTATGATCAACTCGGTGTTTTTATATCAAAAATTAATCAGTTAATTCTTTGATGATTAAATACTGGCTTATTTTTAATAAAACCGCTTAATTTCATTTCTCCAATTTAAAAAATCAAGTTATTTGAAAGAGTGCTGAATATTAATTTTAATAGTGTTTAGATCAGCCAATTGATTGGATATTTTAAAGGACTTCCCTCTTCTCACCTTCACTGATACTTAGTTTGAGTATTTAAAATCTACTCATCGAAAGTAAGCGAATAATGAAAATAAGATTAAAAGATGGCTCAGCCTTAAATTCCAGGCAAAAAAAAACAAGGCATCAACCTTGTCTCTTTTGATGGTGGGGACGGAGAGACTCGAACTCTCACACCTCGCGGCGCTGGAACCTAAATCCAGTGCGTCTACCAATTTCGCCACGTCCCCATCAGGGTACCAACTTAGTGTTGGACTTTTTCAAACTTTGGCAGAGGATCAAGGATTCGAACCTTGACGAACGGTTTTGGAGACCGTCATGCTACCATTACACCAATCCTCTACTCGGCCATTTTACTCAATCTCTTGAGTAAATTGGTGGGGACGGAGAGACTCGAACTCTCACACCTCGCGGCGCTGGAACCTAAATCCAGTGCGTCTACCAATTTCGCCACGTCCCCGATGGCTGTGTATACTATAGGGATCAATTTCACCTGACAAGCTCTTTTTAAGAAAAAACCACTCGTTTGATTAAATAAAAAACAATATCCAATTTATTGTATTTTTCTCATGCAATTTCAGTAAGTAAGGTCTGTTTTACGGCTTTGAAATCAGACAATCTATCCTGTGAGTGCTTTCGAAGCATATTTTGTAGCAGGCTTTGCAAAGCTTGATATTGTGCAGGGAGCTCAGGTTTAAAATGCTGACAATGCAATAATGCCCAATCTTGATAATCTGTCGCTTCTAAACGTTGCCCTGTAAGCCACTCATAAAAAATGATACCCAGCGCATAAACTTCGCTCTGTAGCGACTTGGCTTGCCCTTGGAACAATTCGGGCGCCATATAACGAGGCGTTGCGTTCGTTGCTTGGCTGGTAGTGTTGAGGGGCTGCACCTGCTCAAAATCAATCAAACAAACCCGATTCTGATAAATGACAAAATGCTCTCGTTTGAGATCAGCATGCAGATACCCGAGTTCTTGTAAGCTTATCAACGTTTCTAATGCCCGTAGTATATGCTGACGGACTTCTTGAATTGAAAACAGCTTAGGGCATACCTCAAAATGTGCTGGCGCATCAGGCAGGATCAAAGCCAGATTGAAAGATTCATCTCCAATCTGAAACGGCTTTCGAATAATTTGATGCGGAAGCATGAAAGTCCGCCCTTCTTGCTCACCATAAGCTTCATAAAAATCCAACTCATGACTTAAGCCAGTCTGGGCATAGTGAGAAATAGCCGTTGAATCCAGATTCTGGGTTTTTAACCACAATGCTGACCTGCTCTCAGGATTAAATTCTAGATAATAAAGACGGCGACCAAAACCCAGACTTCGGGCTTTGGTCTTAAGCTGGAGATTAAGCTGATGCAGATTGGCGAGGTTAAGTAACAATGTATTCCTGCTTGGCATCTGGAGCATGCTGGTAATTTAGCAGTTCCAGACAATGCTGAATAGTTTTACCTACCCGCTCCTGAGTTTCGATCAGAGAGATTTTTGGCCAGGTCGCCCGCTCACCTTCACGCTGCAATACCTTAAATAAATGCGGACGAGGATTTTGCAGCATATAGCTATAATGACGCAGGCTATATTTACCCACAATATTCACATCGCCATAGTAACGCTGATCCACCACGCCATAACCATGATCTAGCAAACGGCGGACTGGCGGCAAACTTCCCGCATGCTCACGGGCAAAATCCATAATCCCTTTGGTAAATACCACACTCTGACGGCGTACAATGCGTTTCGGCCAGCTTAATGTCCCTTTACGGAAGCGTGAAATATCATCCTGCATAAAAGGCACAATATGTGGATTGGCCTGACTGGCAATGGTGTAATTGATATTGTACAGCCGCGCCATTTTCTCCTGCGGGAAATCGCTACGAACACTGCCATCTACCCAGCATGTTGCGCCCATATAAGGCGTATATTGCCCATCGTGGCGTTTACTCGTGAGACGTACCGGCGGGAAGAAAATTGGCACAGCACAAGATGCCAGCACCGCACTCCAGACCAGTACATCTGGAGAGGTATAGGCATTCATGATCCGGGCATCCTGCGCTGCATCATAAGGCGCGACCGCAATATTAATATGTAGACCCGAAGTTTTTAATGCTTCTTCAAAGGTCATATCTCCCAAGTTTTCGATCAGGAATTTTTTCAGGTATTTAACATCCGCCAGACCACCATTACCCTTCAGTAATTCACTCATGGTACGGAAATGGAATGCTTCATGGAAAAAGTTATGACCTTTTAAAATATCCACATATTGTGCGGGTTTGGAGACGCCCAACATAGCGGTCATAATTGCACCAGCACTAGAACCCGACATCACTCGAGGTAACAGATCCTGTTCCATTAGCGCTTTACATACACCGGTATGAAATAAGCCGAGTGTTGCACCGCCCGAGAACATTAAAGCTGGCTGACCATAAGCACGTTGGCAGTGCTCAAAATATTCAATTTTCTCTTCAAGAGTCAGACAGGTACATTTTGCAGAAGCAATATAAGCCAAGCCCAGACTGACTTCTTCTACATAATCCTCAATAATTTTTTTAGTGCCGACATAAGTGACGGTAAACAATAAAGGATGGGCGATATTGGCAATATCGTAACTCAGCCCTTCACGCAGGATATACATCAGGTCGCGAGTGCGTTTCTGCTGACGGTAACGTCTTAATTTCCCCAGTCGATGCGCAATCACTTCGGCATCAAAATACGGTGAACTATTATCGAATTTCCATTCTTGTGCCCCAGATTCTTCGTCGATCTTTAAGGCAATATATTTCCATTCTTCGTAAGTTTCAGCCTGCTGCAATTGCTGCTTCAGCTTTTTAATACGATAGGCCTGATGTGGATTGATATCCTGAGTAAAATCTTTAAACAGCATCTGCCCTCTTCCCTATCCATATTGTAATTTTCAGACATCCTGCAGCCATGAACAAAAAACAGGCATCTATTTTCTTTGTACTACAATAACGAAAATTCACCACTTTAGGCAAATTATCACACTTTCCAGACTTTGACTGTGAATTTTACAGTGATAGTATTCTAGCCATAATTGTAAATGTACTGCTCAAATCATGGCGAAAATTGATTTACCTGACAATATCTTAAATACTCTTTCTACTGTTCTTCTCCAGCTCCAGCAAAGCCTGCCTGAATTAAAACAAAGTCCTGATTTTTCTGCTTATGCCTATAAATGGCAGGCTGGAGAACTCAAACCCATTCACCAGCTTAAACAGATTGAACTGGCAGATTTAAAAGGCATTGAGCGACAAAAAGAAAAAGTCATTCAGAATACTTTGCAGTTTCTAAAAGGATTACCTGCCAATGATGTCTTACTCACTGGCTCTCGCGGTACAGGCAAATCTTCGATCGTGCGTGCCTTGTTGACTGAATATGCAGATCAGGGTCTACGTTTGATTGAAATTGAACGTGATGATTTGTCAGATCTTCCACAGATTCAGCAACTGATCGCCGGTCGTCCGGAAAAGTTTATCGTCTATTGTGATGACCTGGCCTTCAATGCGGAAGATGAAAACTATCGCAGTCTGAAAAGTGTGCTAGATGGTTCATTACAGTCCGGTTCCAGTAATTTTGTGATTTATGCGACTAGTAACCGTCGTCATCTATTACCGGAATTCATGCATGAAAATACCCCGGTGACCAAAGTAGATGTACCGCAATATACAGAGTTACATCCACAGGAAGCCATTGAAGAGAAAATTTCCTTGTCGGATCGTTTTGGTTTATGGCTGTCGTTCTACCCAATGGATCAAAACCTGTATCTGGAAATCGTTGAGCATTATTTGAAAAAGGCAGATATGCAAATGACAGTTGAAGCCCGTGCTGAAGCATTACGCTGGTGTCAGGCGCGTGGCCAACGCTCAGGCCGTGCAGCCTATCAGTTCTCTAAACACTGGATTGGTTCGCAGCAGTTAAATTCTCTGTAAATTTTTCCCCAAATAAAAAAAGCTCCTTAATGGAGCTTTTTTTATAAGGTTAATTCTTATTTTTTATTGCCAATAATCGTAGACCACAGCAGATCATCCAGCTCACTGCCATTGAAATAGACAGTCGCTTTTAAGGATTCAGGCTGATTCTGTTTGACCTCAATCACCTGATCATAACTGTCAGTAATTTTAAGCACGCCCTCTTTCGGCAGATGCTTATAATTATTTAACACCGTTTCGTCCATCTTGAATGATGTAGTCGTATTAAAATCAAAACTATAACGGTAATCCGCCAGATTTGGCTGACCAATAATGCTGCCGCTGCTGGTTAGGGTACGAATACCATTACTGCCACTACCATAGTCATCTACAAGGCTATAGTTATAATTACATACCAGTAAGTATTCCTTGCTCAGCTCATCATACTCAGCGCCAGATTTACCCACATTCTTGTCTTCCGCTACACGCTGAAATTCCAGACGGTCAATTTTATAGCTTTCCAATGCACCCAAATTGTTTTTGCTTTTGGTATGAACAATCGTACCTGAAATCAGATAATCATCTTTTAGATTAAAATCAACATTGGAACCATAACGTACATTGCTAAAGGTCAAGGTCGTAGTATCACCGTTGACCGCCTGGGTAATGGTTGAATCTTTGCGATAGGTTTTATCCAGAACAATACAGTTATTTTTATCGGTTTTTAATTTAAAAGTTTTCACTGCACCATTGGTATTCACTTCAGAACAGATCAGATTCGGATATTTGATGCTGTTCACACCCAAATTATAAATCTTGATAATACGGCTCGTGCGTCCATAAGGATAATCCGCAAAAACCTCACCAATCATATGACCTAACGCAACGTTATAGTCCGTATCATTACTGGCGCTATTGTTAATTTTGTCGCGGATTTTCTCAATGATATCGCGATCCTCAAAAGGAATAAATTCTTCTGAAAGTTCAGGAGAAATACTCTCCTCTGGAACATTTGGCGGTGTGGTCACTGTAGAATTGTCTGAGCTACCTCCACTGCCACCACATGCGGTAAGCAAGCCTGAAACCAATACCAGCCCAAAGAATGACATCTGCTTTTTCATAAAATTTTATTCCCTAGAATTTCTTTGCATTTTTATTCAATGAGAATGAAATATGGGCGTATTAAAACTGCACAATACAAACCCACTACCTGTCGATGATATTTTTTCTGGACAGTATTTCTTACACTCTGATCGTGCTTTATCTTTTAATAAACTAAGGATTAACTCTGTAATTTTAATTTATATTTAAAACAACAATTATCATAAGAAATGAAGTGCTTATTTGAATCTTGTTCCTTACCAGAGTCACTTTTCAACACACTTAAAGCGCATTTAATTAGATCGATTAACTTTGCAACAAAGCTTATAAAATTTGTAATGGTTAAGTTAAAGATGGATTGAATTTTCTTTTTATGGAGAATCATGTTCAACTTTCATACATGGCGATGAAAGAGAATATTGAAAGATAGGATGACTTTAGAGCATAGAAAATAATCATTTTCATGATATGAGATGCTTAATCACTTATAGAAGATTTAAAGCGTGAATTATTTTAGATTGCTCGATTCACTGGATTTTTTCCGACGCTTATACTCAAACATGTTCTGATCCGCTTGTGCGAGCGCTGCAAATAAACCATGACCAGGATGACGCATCGCCATACCAATCGCTGCGCCAATGTTTGCTGCTGCAAAGGCATTAATTAAACGATCCACTAAACTTTCAGTACTCGTTTCATCATTTTCCACGCTAAGAATCACAAACTCATCGCCACCTAAACGGGCAACAATATCGTTGATCCGTACATTATCTCGTAATACTTGAGCCGCGTTTTGAATCAGCTTATCACCTTCATCATGACCCAAACTATCATTCACCTTTTTTAGGTCATTCAGGTCAATAAATAATACAGCGGCGGGATGACCATATTGCTTGCAACGCTCTTCTTCAGCTCGCAGCAGTTTTTCCCAGGCCCGGCGATTATAGAGCCCGGTCAATTCATCTTTACTGGCTTCTTCCTGCAATAATTCATGCTGTCTTATCTGCTCACTCTGACGCAATTCTGCCTGCAAGATCGAACTGAGCAATTGTCCCAATAACTCGATCAGTTGCATATCTTGCAAAATAGCTTCCGATTTGGTTTCTGGATCAATCGCACAGAGTGTTCCAAACAAACTGCCATCTTCTTTAAGGAGTGGCTGACCAATATAAGATTTTATACAGACCTGCTGATTAATCGGCGCTGTGGCGTATAAAGGAATTTCTTCAGAGCGAGGGGCAATTCTCGGGGCCTTACCTGCGACCATATGAGAACAAAAAGAATCAGCCCACTGAAACACTTGACCGGGTCGTATATCATAACCATGATCTTCACTTTGCAGCACAATCCAGTCTTGGCCTTCTACCCGGGTGATCATCCATAAATTAAAGCCAAAATGCTGATGCAAAAACTTTAACACCGCCTCTCCAGCATCCTAAAAACTTTTGAAATTTATAATTTCCATCCGAGATTGCCTCTGCTGCGAACCTGTAAAAATATGCATGATATAAACTTAAGCTATTAAACTATTTTTCCGGTTTCAATAGAATATACGAGCTCTAAATCCAGCCATAAAACTTATATTTACAACATACCGTTGCTATAAGTTTTCATTTAAAAATTCACAATAAAAAAAGAGGCCTAAGTCTCTTTTCTTCAAGCCAGAAATCTATGCCTCTGTCGGATTCGTCAATTCTGTCATTGGCCAACGTGGGGTTGTGGTCACAGCCAAACCATCTTGCTGTCCGGCTTTCAAACGTTGATAACCCGCAAAGGCAATCATCGCACCATTATCGGTACACAATGCAGGTTCTGCATAGTACACGGTGGCTTTGATTTTCGCCAAATCAGCTTCCAGACGTTCACGTAAACGCTTGTTGGCACTTACACCACCTGCAATGACCAGACGTTTTAAGCCAGTCTGTTTCAATGCCTTCACTGATTTTTTTACTAAAGTATCGACAATAGCTTCTTGGAAGCTCGCAGCGATATCAGCATCATGTCTTTCTTCACCGAGTTTCTTCATTTGAACAGAAACTGCAGTTTTTAAACCACTAAATGAAAACTCTAGGCCTTGATACAGCATTGGACGTGGGAAAGCAAATGCATTCGGATTGCCCTGCTCAGCCAGTCTGGAAATATTCGGGCCACCTGGATATGGCAAACCCATCATCTTCGCAACTTTGTCAAATGCTTCACCCGCCGCATCATCAATCGATTCACCGAGTAATTCATACTGCCCAATACCATAAGCAGCCATGAGCTGTGAATGCCCACCAGACACCAGTAATGCCACAAATGGAAATTTCGGTGGCGTTTTAGAAAGTAATGGTGCCAGCATATGACCTTCCATATGATGCACACCAATCGCCGGTTTATTTAAGGCAAAGGCCAAAGTCCGACCAAACAGTGCGCCCGTCATTAATGCGCCCATCAGGCCCGGACCACGGGTATAAGCCACCGCATCAATTTCTGATTTTTTGATGCCACTTTGTTCAAGCAGTTCATTCAGTAAAGGAATGAGTTTACGCACATGGTCACGCGAAGCCAGTTCTGGTACGACGCCGCCATATTCAGCATGCAGTTTAATCTGGCTGTACAGCACCTGTCCGCGCAAACCTAACTCGCTGTCATACAGCGCAAGTCCTGTTTCATCACACGACGTTTCCAAGCCTAAAACGATCATTAAACTGCCTATAACCTGTATCAAATATATTGCAGCAACTATTATAGACTTGTGATATGAGATGTAAATGAGTAAAATACTGACCTTCACTTGTGATCGAGGGCAATTCGGCCCTGATCTTATCCATAACTTAATGAGGATTCTTCATGCCACAAGTTAAATTGAAAGAAGGCGAACCAGTAGACGTAGCTATCCGTCGTTTCAAACGTTCATGCGAAAAAGCGGGTGTTCTTGCTGACGTTCGTAAACGTGAATTCTACGAAAAACCAACTCAAGAACGTAAACGTAAAAAAGCTGCTGCTGTTAAACGCTACCAAAAGAAATTGGCACGTGAATCAGTACGTACTACTCGCCTTTACTAAGATTAATTTGTGATTGACTGCTTGGAATAAATAATGACTACTTTAAAAAACCAGATTACTGACGTATTGAAAGCCACCATGCGTGCCAAAGATATGTCAAAGTTGACGGTCATTCGTAGTCTGCAAGCAGCAATTAAGCAAATCGAAGTCGATGAGCGTAAAGAACTTGACGACGCTCAAGTTCTTGCGGTCATTGAAAAGCAAATTAAACAACGTAAAGAATCGATCAAAGCCTTTGAAGGCGCTGGTCGAGATGATTTAGCTAGTAAGGAACAAGCCGAAGTTGAGGTTCTCTCTCAATTTCTACCAGAAGCTATGACTGAGGAAGAACTTGATTCCCTGATTGCGCAAACAATTGAAGCGCAACAAGCTACTAGCATGAAAGATATGGGTAAGGTGATGAATTCTCTGCGTCCGCTCATAGCCGGGCGCGCCGATCCTGCACAAGTTTCAGCAAAAATTAAAGCAAAACTTGCTTAATTCCCCCATTCTATTTCAAATCTAAATCTGCGTTGAACTGCCTCCATTCCGGACAGTTCTCAGCATTTTCTTATTTATTCTTACTGTAAATTACAGTCCACATTATAACGTTTCAGCAACTGCATCTCTTTTGAAGATTTTACCTGCAGTATGACATCCTGCTTGCCTACATTTTGATACTGACGATCCAGATAAGCTCGGTTCTGGTCTGCCGCTTTATATAAGCGATCCACATAACGCTGCACAATCGCACAAAACTGCTGATTCTGCGATGCGCTAAAACCCTGCTGCTGTGGATTTAAACCTTTTAAAAACTGACGTGATTCTTTTTGATAATCAGCATTAATCTGCTCAACGGACTGCACGTATTCTGCCGCACTAGCCGCCAATACATTTCCGCCACACCCCAATATCCATAAACCCAATAATATTTTTTTCATAAAATAATTAAAATAGACAACTTAGCTTTGTCCGGATTGTAGCGTGATTTAGTAAACTTCGGCTATATCTACTGAAGCTAAAAATCATTAGAAAAATAGACTTAAATTTTAAACTGTCGCGTTTGCTGCATCTGTTTTAAACGTTGACCAATGGTTGCTGACAGAGATTGATTATTTTTGCTGATGCGTTGAGCATGTATTAAGGATTTAATCGCAGTTTCTTCATAGCCTGACCAGTACTCTACTTCGGCACGATAACGCAAGACGTTGGCGGCTTTTATTGATGAATCAGGTGCTGCATTCGCTGCCAGTTGCATTAATCTCCAGCCACTAACATCACGGGTATTGCTATTTAAAAAGCGCTGTACAATGGATCTGGCTTGATCAGGTTGTTTGGCACGAATCAGGGTTTCGGCATATTTATAATTTAAAGCACGGTTTTCCGGCATGATTCGTGCGGCTGAACTAATGCTTTTTAGCGCATTATCCAGCTGATTTTGCCCCAGATAAATATCAGTCTGAAATAACACCTGCAAAGGATGCATTTTATTGTGCTTTTTGGCTTGATCCAGTGCGGTTTGTGCCGCCTGAAAATCTCCCTGTTGAAGCTGATAAGCCGTTAAAGCGAGCTGACCAGGAAAATCATTACGTTGCACCATTAAGTTGAGCTGTTGTTCAGTAGTCTGACGTGACAGTACCCGTGTATACCATTTAATGATTTCAAAATCCTGATCATTTAAATTACGCTTAACCGCAGGCAGCTGATTGGCGCGCAAACGTGCTTCACTCATACGCTCAGTAGTTAGAGGATGCGTCAGCCAGAAATCAGGCATAAAGCTTAAACGGCTAGTGGAACGATGCATCACTTCAAAGAAATCCGCCATACTGTGCGGACTGTATCCGGCAGCATACATATATTGCATCCCGATCCGGTCCGCCTCACGTTCCTGATTACGGCTATAAGTTAATTGCTGATCCAGTAGAGCTGCCTGAGAACCCATCATCACTGCTGCACCTGCATCACCATCTGCCTGTGAAGCCACTAATGCACCCACCAGAATCCCTGCCAGGGCCAACAGTCCTTGTCCTTTAAAGGTTTCTTGCGAACGACTGTAATGACGTTGTGTGACATGTGCAATTTCATGTGCCATCACCCCTGCCACTTCATCCGTATTTCGAGCAGAATTAATCAAACCCGCATTCAGGGCAAATAACCCACCAGGTACCGCAAAGGCATTAATTTGCGGATCATTGATTACCATTAAACCGATCGGTTGTTGTAATTTGGTCTGACTGAGAATTTGGGAAAATATGGAAAGTAGCTGATCTTCAAGCCATGGATTCTGAATCACAGGCATTTGTTTCTGGACTTGACGATAGACCTTTTCACCGATCATTTGTTCTTTTTGCTGGTCGATCAATCCGACGCCCGCACCAATATCCGGTACAGAAAATTGTGCAGCAGGCTGATTAAAATAATCATTATCACTATGCCCTGCTGCTGCACATAGACTTAACCCGCACGCCAATACCAAACGTTTCAATGAAAAATCTCTAAAATTCAGTTTCAACCTGTCTCGAATATAGCATCGAAAAATGAGCATAGATGCAGGAAAATGTTATTTAATATTACTTAAATGAACCAATCACTTGAGGATTCACCACATAGCGTGGCACCCGCCCTTCAAGTGCATCAACCAGATTCTGATAAGCCAGCTCAGCCATTTTTCGACGTGTTGCCACTGTGGCCGAACCGACATGAGGCAAGGTAATAACATTATCCAGCTCAAATAATTCTGATTCTTTTAAAGGCTCTTTCTCATAAACGTCCAGCCCCGCAGCAAAGATTTGGTTGGCTTTTAAGGCTTCGATCAAAGCCTGCTCATCAATCACAGACCCACGGGAGATATTCACCAACACCGCATGTGGCTGCATTTGTGCCAGTTGTTCGACTCCAATCAGTGCTTTCGACTTAGCATTTAAATCCACGGTAACCACCACGAAATCTGAGCGCTGCAAAAGCTCATTCAGAGAACAATACTGTGCACTGAGCCCTTGAGCCAATTCCGGTTTTTCATGGCGATTATGGTACAAGATATTCATATTGAAACCGTAAAATCCACGGCGTGCAACTGCTGCCCCAATATGCCCTAGCCCGATTATTCCCAGCGTTTTTCCGAAAATATCCACACCAAACTGTGCTTCACGTGTTGTACGGTGCCATTGTCCCTGCTTGGTCCAGTGATCCAGATAAGCCACTTTGCGTGCAGTTGCCATTAATAGCGCAAATCCCAGATCTGCCGTGGTTTCAGTCAGGACATGGGGGGTATTGGTCAGATAGATATTTTTTTCATTCAGATAATCAACTTCATAGTTGTCATACCCGACACTGACACTAGAAATGATTTTAAGTCGGGTTGCTGGTGCCAGATTATCGCGATTGAGCAGTCGGCCTGCCCCAATCATGCCATCGGCATCGCGCACCTGTTCCAGCAACTGCTCATGCACATTGCCCAGTTTCGGCTGTAAGGTCACTACATTAAAATTTTGTTCGAGTTTTTTTTGGACATCCTGATCGATCTGGCTGAATACAATCACTTTTTGTTTCATATGTCCCTATTCCACATCAATATTAATCTGAGTTCGCTGGCCTGTTTTGCATAAACTGCCATAAGCGTTTTTTATGTATTGGCTGATCCAGCATTTCCTGTAAAGATGCCAGTTGAATCATTTTATTATGTGTCACATGCGGAATAGAGCCAAGGGAAATGATATTTTTTTCCAGGCTCATCATGTCCAGAAAACCTTGAATATAAGATTCAACACCTCGACCATCTTGCAGATTCACCCAAGGAAATGGCCAGTTCAGTTCATAAAATTCACTTTGCAGAGCACGCTGGATGTTGGTCCATAAAAGCTGGGTTTGCCCGGTCATTTCTGTGGCATCGATGACAATCGTGCAATGTTCCAAGCTTAAAGCCTGTAAGTTGAATGGCGGAATATGCAGAATTTCCCGCTGTTCCTGAATTGTTGCAACAACTACTGGCGCTTCACTTTTAGCTTCAGCTTTTGCTTCAACTGTAACAGGCTCAGGCGCAATTAAAGGAGCTTTTGCTACCGGAGCAATCTGAGTCGGTTGTGGCAGGATGATTTCGCTATGTAATTCTGCTGGGGCCTGATCACGCCAGATCGAAACCTGATGCTGCTGACATACGTCGCCCTTGGGAATCCAGATATCTATTCCTAATGTTGCCAGTATGTCACGCTGATGCCCAATCATCTTTTCTTCATCACCTATTTCAGGTCGAACATTTTAACGGGATTCGCTTTTCTTTGCCGAACTATTTCCAGTTTTTCACTCTCTATCTTGAATCATTTTAACTCAGAATAGAAATCAATTTATAAGATTACTTTTTTTCCACTACAAGTTCTTTTATAGATCAGTTCTTGAAAAACTGGACTTAAATACATCTTCTTAATTTAAAAATATTAGATAATCATCAAACTGTTTTTCTTGAGCATTTGCGAGGTAATTTCATTGGATTCAAAGCCCAAGCGCCAGTACAGAAGTTCCATCACATCCAGCTCATCCTGAGTCATGATCCGGTCACTCCACAGGCAAACTTCTGCAATACCCAACATGCTCAAACGATCACGTAATAACAATCCTGCAATATCATTTAAAATCTCGGCCAAATCAATCGGCTCATCTGAGATTTCACTATACAGCTCAAGTTCTCGAGGACTAAGAATACGGTTTAAAATCTTTTCCCGAACCTCCAGTTGATTATCGCTATTAATCTGCTGCACATGCAGCAAGGCATCAATCAGACGTACGATCTGTGGTTTGACCTCATCTAAAGACGTCGGCGTATGCATCGGCAGTAAATTCAGCTCATACTTCACCCGCTCTAGCAATAAGGCATCCAGCAAACCAATTTCACCATCTTCCTGAATAATCCTTGCCAGCTTCATTAAAAACTGCCGTGCAACTGTGGTAGGCATTCCACCAAAATTTTTACAGGCTTGCTGGAAAATCGAGATATGTATCCGTCCATCCAGATTTAATAATGAATCAATAATCGCACGACTGACCTCTGCCTCGGTCGGAATAAATTCACGATATTGCCGGATCATCAAAATTGCGACCATCACTTCACGTGAACCGGTCGAAGTTTGCAAAGCACGTTCAATCAGCTCCGGACGCGGCATATTGGCACGCAGCTCCGGATTTAATGGCTTGATGGCATCTTTAATGGCGAAGCTAATTGGAGACAAGCGTAACAAAGGCAAAGGTTGTGGGGATTCCCAGACTGCTGTGCTTTCAGGCACGACATCTTCGAGTGAACGAAACAGACTAAACAAAGGCTGGTTTTTTAATTTCTTCAGATTTTCAAGCTGCAGATCCTGAATCAAGGCAGGATTTAATTCATAAATACGCTGATTAATATTCGGATGAATATTCAACCAGTTCTGTGGACTTAAAGAATTGGCAAAACACATATGTGAAATGGATTCGGCATATTCACTATAGATCTGTGATCCTGAATGATGCACATGAATGCGCAATAAAGTCTGAATATTGGCATCATTCTGAATCAGGCGTCGGGTTTTCTGGTCATTTTTATAGGTACGTCCGCCCAATGAAATATATTTAATAAAACGTGTAATCAAAATACCCAAGCTACCAATCAACCAGATGACTGCTCCGATTGAGACATAGAAGGTTTCAAACTTGTTTTCGCGAGGTACATCATTTCGATAAAACCCCAACTTCGCAATCTTGCTGCCCCACTGGCTAAAAGTGGTTAGACTACTATATAGAATTTTCAGGCGGGTATTTTCAGCTGTTTCACCAGATAGAATCTTGTTAAATTCATGACTGAGCAAGCCATAAAGTTCAATTTCATCAAGAGTTTGTAATGCACCCCAAGTCAGAATAATAGCAGTATCACGTGGACTAAAACCCGCTGTTAATGCATTGACCCCCACTTCATTCGGCAAGACATACATAGCTGGCGGTTCAATCAGGAACGTATCTGCCAGTTGAGTATTGATCCGTAGTGCAGCACTTTCTTCCGGAATACTTTCCATTTGGTTCAGTCGACGCGCGCCCATTTGCTGGGCTAAAGAATAGCCGCCGGCACGAAACGTATAAAATTCATAGATGACCGAAATAATCATCAAGAATAAAACCAGTGCTACCAGATAAGGACTAAGGACATGCCACCATATCGACTGGCCAGGATCAGCATAGAAAACAAACAGGCCAACCACTGTATTGATAATCAGAACTGTTAATAGTATCGCAATCAGACAAAAGCTGGCTAGCAATAGCATATTCTTGTTTTTGACCAAAGCATATCCTACGCTTTTCAATCTACCACCCTAACTGATCTGGTCTTTCCTTGGGCTCATCATAAAACAAAAAAGCGGGAAATTCCCGCTTTTTCATCATGATTTTAATTGCTTAGACTTCGCGTACACCGGTCAGATCAACTGATGCTGCATCAATATTCACATCAATAAAATTGTCGCCTTTTTTGGCGCCATCACTGCGTTTTTGCTCTAATTGATCGAGGTATTCAGCATTGATTCCACCTGCGACATACACACCATCAAATACAGAACAGTCAAATTCACGCAAATGAGGAACCTTTTTGGTACGTACTGCATCTTTCAGGTCTTCCAGATCCTGGAAAATCAGACGGTCAGCACCAATAATTTCACGGATTTCTTCTACACTACGTTCAGAAGCGATCAGTTCAGATTTCGCCGGCATATCAATACCGTATACGTTTGGATATTTCACCATAGGTGCCGCAGAAGCGAAGAATACTTTTTTCGCACCCGCATCACGTGCCATCTGAATAATTTCATTACAAGTCGTACCACGCACAATCGAGTCATCGACTAGTAGAACGTTTTTGCCCTGGAACTCGAGCTCAACCGGGTTCAGTTTTTGACGTACTGATTTTTTACGCAGTTGCTGACCTGGCATGATGAAGGTACGGCCGATATAACGGTTTTTCATGAAACCTTCACGGAATTTCACGCCCAGCATATTAGCCAGTTCAAGTGCAGAAGTACGTGAAGTATCCGGAATTGGAATCACCACGTCGATGTCGTGCTCATCGCCCCACTCGCGCAGAATTTTTTGTGCCAGCTTCTCACCCATTTTCAGACGGGCTTTATACACAGAGATCCCATCAATGGTTGCATCTGGACGGGCAAAGTACACATATTCAAAAATACATGGACGGTATTCTGGATTTGCTGCACATTGCTGGGTAAAGAAGTTACCGTCAGAATCAATGAAAACCGCTTCACCCGGTTCGATATCACGCTCAACCTTGAAGCCTAGCGCAGTAATCGCTACAGATTCAGAAGCAATGATATATTCCATACCATTTTCTGTTTCGCGCGAACCGTAAATCAATGGACGGATACCATTTGGATCACGAAAACCTACCAAACCTTGGCCAGTAATCATCGCAACAACGGCATAACCACCTTTACAACGCTCATGTACACGCGTTACAGCCTGGAAAATATCTTCAGATGTTGGTACCAGCTTGCCACGTTTTTGTAATTCGTGCGCCAGTACGTTTAGTAGCACTTCTGAATCTGAATCAGTATTCATGTGACGCAGGTCAGTTTTAAACAGGTCATCATGAATTTCTTCAGCATTGGTCAGGTTACCGTTATGCGCCAGCGTAATCCCATAAGGTGAGTTTACGTAGAATGGTTGCGCTTCGGCACTGCTTGAAGTACCTGCCGTTGGGTAACGCACATGACCAATACCATAATTACCCTGTAAAGCACGCATATGACGGGTATGGAATACATCACGGACCATACCGACATCTTTACGCAGGAACAGACGGCCTTCCTGACAGGTCACAATCCCAGCTGCATCTTGTCCACGATGTTGTAACATCGTTAATGCATCAAACAACATTTGGTTAACAGGTGATTTACCAGCTATACCAACTACTCCACACATAGCAACCTCGCAGACAAGCTAGGATTAATAAAAAGGATTATTCGTTGACGCATCTGAACTCTTGGCCTTGGATGCCGGTTCAGATGAGGAATCTGAAGGTTTCTGTGCCCCTTCAGACTTGATATGTTGCAGGGCGCCATTTGCGGCTTCTTTGGAGAGCTCTGTTGCCCAAGGCGCATATGGCAATAAGACCTGTATAAATTTNNACAATCAGCAAACCTTTCAGGCTGCCGAAAACACCCCCCGCAAGACGATTCAGCGGACCAAGTTTCAGGGTTTTTAAAATGCGGTTGAGCAGAAAGGTGACAATCCAGGTGAGTACCACAATCATCAGAACAATAAAGGCAAAGGCTGCAATCTTCTGTACCACTGGATCTGTACTGAGAGCAACCATTGAGGGCGCAAGTAGTGTTGAATATTTCGCCGCAATAATCAAGGCAAAAATCCATCCCACTAAGTTCGCAAAGGCTTTGATAAATCCTTGGCGCAAACCGTTGAGCCCTCCAATGAGCAAGATAATCAGTAGAAAGATATCAATGGCATTCATAGGACTTAAAGCGCGGCTACACAGTCTTTAACCAGTTCCGGCCCAGTATATATGAGGCCACTATAGACTTGTACAAGGCTTGCACCAGCTTTTTTCTTGGCCAGCGCATCCGCACCTGAAAGAATACCACCCACACCAATCAATGGAATTTGTCCCTTTAATTCCTCTGCAAATGCAGCCAGACATGCCGTGCTTTTCTCAAAGACTGGCGCGCCTGATAAACCGCCCGCTTCTTCTGCATGCTCCAGACCTTCCACACCTTCACGTGACAATGTGGTATTGGTCACGATCAGACCATCAATCTTGTATTGCAATAACTGCTTGGCAATAAAGGCAATATCTTCAGCTTCAAGATCCGGTGCAACTTTTAATACCAGAGGAACGTAATGCTGATGTTCCTGAGCCAGTTCCAGCTGACGATTCTTCAGCGTTTCCAGCAATTCAGTCAGTGCATCGCCACTTTGTAAACTGCGCAGGTTCTTGGTATTTGGAGAAGAAATATTAACGGTGATATAGGAAGCATAATTATAGACTTTTTCTAAACAAATAAGGTAATCATCTACTGCTTTTTCTACCGGAGTATCAGCGTTTTTACCGATATTGATTCCCAG